>CAZPDY010000011.1:0-12874 GCA_964585455.1 uncultured Candidatus Bathyarchaeia archaeon
CACAACCCTGCCTATCTGGAGAAGTACCGGCAAGGCATCACCAGCATCGAGATGCCCCCCGAGGTTGCGGTTGAAGAGATTCTGAAGGGATTGGAGAGGCTTAAGCTTCTTTAGGGGGTAGGTTCATGGCAGCGTTCAAGACAACCTACCGTGTTGTTTGGTCAGACATAGACGGTGCCCAAGTTGTCCACCACGCGAACTACTTCAAGCTTTTCGAGAGAGCAGAGGAAGAATTCTACGACCACCTGGGCTTGGGCTTCAACTACCTGATAGAACGTGGGTTGTGGCTTCCGAGAGTCGAGGTCTTCTGCCGATACAAGACGCCCTCAAGGCTCGGCGACACGCTGGAGATTTCCATAACAATCGAAGAGATAAAAGAAAAAGCGGTCAAATACGGCCTCGTCGTCAAGAAAAAAGATAGCGACATTCCTGTGGCAGAGGGCTACGTGGTGGCAGTAGCGGCAAACAGAGAGTTCGGGAAGGCAGTGAATATTCCAGCAGAAATCGTGGAAAAACTGAAGACCTTCCAAAATATAGTTAAAAAGATATCTTCTTAATTTTTCGGATTTGGCACTGCAACACGGGGAATATGCTGCAGAAGCTATGCATTCTATCATTTTACGGTGGAGGGAATAGAATAAGCAGAATAGCTAACAGGATAAGGAACGTGTTGAGGAGCGATATTGCTTCTGCTGTTTTGCCCCTTTTCCATAAGACTGTAAGGCCCACGAGGCCGCATACTATTAGAAGGACTACTATGGAAATCATTACAAACTGCAATTCCAACAACCGTTTCCCCAAGGTATGTCTGAAAATTCTTATTTTTAAGGTTTCTGCAAGCTCTCGATTGAAAAGCTCCATATCCTTCGGTGTAGTTTTCGCATACGCACACAACCCTATCAACGAGGGCTTAGAAAGGCACCTAAGAAGGTAAGGGATACTATTTGAGAATTGGGTTTTTCGTTTGGGAATACCCGCCCTCGTTAGTCGGCGGCTTGGGAACTTACGCTGACTACATCACTCGCGAGTTCATCAGCATGGGGCACGACGTCACAGTATTCACTCTCAACTCTAGCAACTTGAAAACTCGAGAGGTGCTCAAGGGCGTGGAGATACACCGCCCCAAAATCGCCGATGTCAGCAACGTCTTCCCGATGTTCGTCATCGACGACTTGCGAAAGTGGGGCACCAACATCCGCTTCTTCAACGATATCTTCATCTACAATGTCCTGAGCGCGACCAAGTTCATCAACAGCATCTTAAAGAAAGAGGGCTACAAGTTCGACATCGCATGCGTCCACGACTGGCTTAGCTGCATAGCGGGCATCATAACCAAGAACGAAACCAAACTGCCGGTGGTCTTCCACGTGCACAGCACCGAATGGGGCAGGGGTGGAGGCTACGGCTCGGAAGTCGTCTCCCACCTCGAAACCGCCACAGCCCAAACCGCAGACCACATAATAACCGTCAGCGACGCCATGCGAGAAGACCTAACCCGCCACGGCTGGCCAAGCTCCAAAATAAGCGTCGTTTGGAACGGCGTCGACCCAAAACGCTACAACCCCGAAAAATGCAAGAGGGAAGACGTTGAACGAATACGCAAGAAATACGATGTCGAGGATGGTTGGCGCATGATTCTCTTCCTCGGACGACTCACGTGGGTGAAGGGTGTTAGGAATCTCGTCCAAGCCATGCCCATGGTTCTGAAAGAACATCCGAAGACTAAGCTGGTGATTCTGGGCAAGGGAGAGGAACAGAAGGACGTGGTCGAGATGGCGCACAGACTCGGCATACACGACAGAGTGGACTGCTGCTTCGAGTTCGTACCCGAAGACGAACGCATACTCCACTACGCCGCCGCGGATGTCTGCATATTCCCATCCATCTACGAGCCCTTCGGGATAGTCAGCCTAGAGGCAATGTCGATGGCGAAGCCCGTAATCGTGGGCGCTCAAGGAGTAGTAGGCTTCAGAGAACAAGTCGTCTCGTCTGGACCTGAACAGAACGGCATCCACGTGAACGGCAACGACTCCGCAGACATAGCTTGGGGAATAAAAGAAACGCTGAAAGACCCCGAAAAGGCGAAACAATGGGGCGAAAACGGACGCAAACGCGTCATACAGTACTTCACTTGGAGAAAGGCAGCCGAACAAACTTTGGAAGTCTATCAGAGTGTAGTGACGAAGGAACTGCAGACGCAATGTGTTTCTTTAGAAGAAGTGCCTTCCGCACGAAAGACATCCTAAACGTATTCCAGAAGCTCAGTCAAACTCCCAATCTTCTCAACATCCTCTTCTCTAATGGAGTCATTGCGGTCAATAAGCAGCGCCTTCAAGCCGCATTTTTTGGCTCCCCTGTAGTCAAGTTCCACGCTGTCGCCCACGAAGATAGCTTCGTTGGGCAGGAGGCTCAGTTTCGTTATAGCCTGCAGGAACATCTCTTTGCATGGCTTGATTTCTCCAACGGTGTCTGAAGCGATTTCCACGTCGAAGAACCCTGTCAACCCAACTTTTGGCAAGATTTCTCTAACGTCGCTTTCCAGCCCGTTCGTCACGAGACCGATTTTCAAGCCATCCTGCCTAAGCAATCGAAGCGTTTCTCGGGCGTCGGGGTAAAGCTCTAGGTTAGAATATTGAAACCATAGTTTTGATATTCTCTCCGCCAAGAAGGGTACGGTGCACGAATTCCTAGGTTATTCAAGATATACGTGTTCCCCTTAAGCCAGAACGCTTCTCCGAGAATTGGCAGTTCCCTCATGTCCACGTTCTTCTCGGCGACCGTTCTCGCCTGTTCAATCTCTTCTGTCGTGCGTTTGATGCCGTGGGCTTTCAGTATTTTCCCCCACACTTCAGAAACAGGTTGACTCTTCACTAACGTTCCTCCCAAGTCGAAGAGAACTGCCTTTATCTTCACCGTCATCAGCCTCTGAAGAGCCTTCTCGTTGAAGAGAAGCTTGCTATTTAACGTTTTCTCGCCAAACATCGCAGGGACATTCATGAATGTATAGACTGCGAAAAAATCTGGAATCACAGGTGATTGAAAAAGTGCAGGGTGGAAATCCTTGTTGTATGGCGTTTCTCGGCTGGAAGGGGATTTTCTCGAGCAGAATTTGGTTGCTCTACGGTATTTTTCTTGCTTTACGATGCGAGAGATAAACTATGACACCCGTCATATTTAAGAGTGTTTCACAGAAGCTTCTTCATATATCTTCCAAACATACCTACCTAGCAAGATCAAACCGATCAAGAAAGCCAACCCAACCAGACTCATTCCAACAGGGTTATCCGTCCTAGTTGGATCTAATTCCTGTATCGGCGCAAAAACTACGAAAAAAGTCAGCGCTCCAACCACGAGGGCAAAGCAATGTTTCCCGCTAGATCCCTTCCAGTCATAACTTGAGAGTAACCTCACATAAAGAAGAACAAGAATCGGACTAAAGAGCAACCCAACGGGCCAAAAGGACACTAGGGCTGGTACAAGCGAAAGGCCAAAGAAGAAAACAAAAGTACCGACAGCCCCGATTGCCCACATCAGGAATAGCCTGGGCAAGCGTCTCTTACCAAGACCACCCCATACTGAGGGAAGTTTGTAGGCTGCGTAACCGAATAACACCATCGCTAAGACAGTGAACAAATATTGGGGAATAGGTGGCCAATAGTTAAAGAGGGTGCCAAACAGCACAAACCCAAAGGCGACATCGCCCAAGAGAAGCGCGAAAACTGCTTTGAGCTTTCTGCTGTCCGCCCATCTTTCGAGGCGACGTTCAGGGTAAGCCAGCTCCACCAGCACGATGGGTATGGTAATACTGTAGACAGAGTGGTAGATCGTGAGCATTATCGCCCAAGCCCAGTTAACGTCAAGCCACCTGCCATACGTTGTTAAAGCTCCCAAGTCAGGCCACGCATAGTTGAAGAAACTGCAGACCATTAGTCCTTCCTCTAAGATGCCGTAGGCTGCACCGAGCAGCAGGACCGAGCCTATGCCTTTCTTCCATCGCACCCTCAACTCTCGGACTATTATTGCACCGCTCCCGTAGAGTGATGCAAGTATGGCAAAGCCGAAGGGGTTGAAGAACTCTGCTGGGGGTGCAGAGCCCGAGAGCAGTTCTCCGATGGCGGGTGCTAACAGGAAAAGGACAAGAGCCGGAGGGAGTTTAGGAAGCTTCACGATTTTTCCATGCAACCCATTTGATATTATGCTTTGTGTGTTTTCTTTGTCACACAGCTTTTTCTAACACTCATTGGCAATACTGATTGTTCCTTCTAATCTGTAATTCATAAGGCTTTTTGATATGCTGACCCGTTGTAGGCTTACAGTTGTAAAAAGAGTGATTTGAAAATGAAATCAAAGGTTTTGCTAGGAGTTTTGCTTGCCACTTGCCTATTCATGACGCTTGCCGCGATTCCGATTCCAGTTTCGGCAGACGAGTTGCTGAAGACAGATTTTCAGAAGGAAAGTTTCAGCAAGACAGTTGACTACTTCGAGTACGCGAGAGCTTGGGCTTTGCTTAATGGTTTGCCGAGGCCTGCGAACTATTGGCATGCTTACGTTTACATGACCTACGTTAACAAGATGGGCTTTCAGATGCTCTACGCGGGGCTTTGCAACATCAGCTTGGCGAATCAAGCCTACCTGACGGTGCCCATGCAGACACTTTTGATGCACTACAAAACTGAGAACAACAGCAGAGACGCTTTGGTAGCGTCTTCCTTCCTTATGCTCATGGGGTTCAACGACACAGCAGACTCGGTTTATCCCGATTCGCCGGACAGGAATGACACTCTTTGGGCTTCCTTCAGCTTCGGTCTCAACCTCCATTCGCTGTTCCCGAACGCAACGTTTCCCGCCTTCAACAGCAAAACAGAAGTTTTTCCGCTGACTGCTTCCGAGGACGGGTTGACTTGGAAGTGGGGCATGAGGTACACAAACCTAACGGCTCTCTGGATAACAACGTACATCACAGACAAAAACACCACAAACCCCAGTACACCCTTTGGGCTGGCAACTTACGAAGAATTAACGTTCAACTATACCCTCACGATCGACCCAGCCACACATAAGGCGACGATAAGTCAAGACCATGCAATAGGTCGGATGCGTGACCTTTGGGTTTTCGGAGGTTGGTTCCTCCTGTGGCCCATATACGTTCACTACAACAGCACTGGATGCTACAGCTATGGTTTGAAGTTAGCCGACGAGAACATCTACCAATTCCTCGCCAAGCACAACGTCAAGATGAGCATAATCGACTTTCAAACGTCAATCCTGCTGGACAGAAACACTCAAAGCACCTCAGCCACTGGGCAGAACGTTACAAACAACGACATCTTCGTGGGCAACTCGTCCATTTCAACCTACTCAGACGACGGGGAGAAGATTGTAGACACTTCTTTCGGCGTTAAGGAAACCTACAAACTCTTCAACTACACCGAAGACCCCACCGAGAGCACGTCACACACCTGTAATGCTTCGGTCAGAACCACTCAAATTGATGGCTATGCGAGGAACAAGAACCTGTTCATGTACCACGGGAACTTCGCCACGTACTTGCCCCTCGTTCTGGTGCACATGTATCCTCAGCTGTATCAGAGAGCTAAGGAAACTATCACTAACATGACTCGGGCAAACTACCTCTACCTAATCTCATACCCGAACTACAGTGGCTACAGGATCGAGCACGACCCCACGTACACCGCATACTTTGCCCCCACGAGCACTGTTGGACCAAACTTGGGAGGTCTCATCGTCATCGCCGCAATCGCAGGCATAATAATCGTCGTAGCCGTCGCCATCTTAAAGCGCAGAAGCTCAAAGCAGCCGCCTCAGACGTCGACACAGCAACCAACGTTGCAGCCACCACCCTCAACTATCTAGCACCCCTTCTTTTTTTAGCCAGAGAGGAGTTGTTTTTTGCTATGCGCGAGAGTTTACGCTAGTGTGGTTGAGAGTGTTCGTTTTTCTACATATTCCGGACCAAAAAGTTCTGATTTCTTGTGGTGTCGTCCTTCTACATACGTATTGATGTTTACAGAAATATAAACATCTTGGTATGTTGCCTGTTTCGTAAAAGTGAGCCTCCAGAAAAAGTGACCTTGAAAGATGTGAACCTTTCCCACAGTGGAGATATCGCCCGAATTAATCCCGCAAAACCCCCTTTTCCTGGCAATGTTGTCCTGTTTACACGCGTGCATCGTAATACGAAGGTCTCAAGCTGAGTTGATAAATGGCTAAGTCGAGTTTCTTTCCCCATTGTGCATCCACGGAGATTTCCTTGATATCACTTCTCGTGACAAAGAAATACATAAGCATTTGTCCTGAAATAGACTTAACGGTTTGAAATATTCTTCCATTGAGGAAAGACGATGGAAAATCGCGAGTTTCAAGCTCACTTGTTCAAGTTTCGAGAATTTAGTATGGGTCTATTTAGTGCGTGCAGAACTTTCAAAAGGGTCTTCGTCTTCTCGCTGTCTCTATTCAGTCTTATAATCTTCAATCTTCCATAGTATTTAAACTGTGACTATGTTTTCTTTCTCAAGGATTCTAATGTTGCGACTGATTTGGTTATATGTGCTATTCGTCCTTCTGATTAGGTCCATCATATGAGTCTGCTCAACCTTTGCTAGAATCTCCAAGATCTTTTGTCTACAAGATGATGCAAGTATCTCTCTAGGGTGCAAAGCGATCCAGTATAATAGAATTCTGCGATTCTGCTTAATAACATGCTGAAACAGATGATAGTGAAGAGGCAGAGAGGAAAGTGAAAGTGTTCATAACAGAATCTGCTTTTGCCGCTTATTCAATCAAAATTTCTTTCACTTTCACTTATCTCTATATCTAGGAAATATTTCCTGTCAGCCTTATGCGTCCACTAAAAGAGAAGCACGGCTGCAAAGGAGGTGAAAAAAGAATGCCAATCACTATTGATGAAAAAGCAAAGGCTTTCATAGATACGACACAAACGGATTCAACATTAGAGATTTTGGCTGTAGGCGCAACTAATAGAAGAATGGCGCTACATGTAAAACCAGCGGGGACAGGGGCTAGTACTTGGGGCTCCCTTTTAGCTTTATGGAATAAAAACCTAGGCGCTGGGAACGATGAAATCTTTGAATTAACCTGGCAAAACGACGAAGTCCTCTTCAATAGTTTTGCGAATGGCGCTGGAACCGTTCGAGACGTAGTTTTCCTAAGCAATGCTGGAACTATAGGTTCTGAGGTCGCCCGTATAATTTATGGAAATGGTGGGGGCGGCCAACGATTCCGTCTCGTCAAGCCTCAGATACCTAATAACCATTCTCTCTATTTCTTAGACTACAGCGGTAATGAGCGAGGGAAGATCTACATGTATACCGACGACGTATTTGTGATAGAGTCCGCCGCAGGAGATGCCATAAAATTGAAGGCGTCAGAATCTGCTGGTGAACTGCCCTCGGACCGTCTCGTCCTCAAGGGCGGTACCCAAGGAAACTCTGGAATAGAAATCTATGAGAACCTGATTATGCAGACAGTTTCTAGTAAGTTCCAGAGCATTGTCCTACCAGTCAAGGGGGTACATTGATTGATGCGGACTTCAACAGCCCAGCGAATGGTTTAGTCGCCATAGACTCGACGAATGGTCGCATCTACTTCAGGTATGGTGGTGCATGGCACTATGTGAATCAAACAGCTGGTTTCGAGATACCCTCACACAAGACAACTTGCTCCGCTTGTGGCAAGCGGCTTAAGGTGGGTCAAGAGGTCAAGCAAGTCATCGATTCTCAATTGACTGATGGGGCTTTACATGGTCATTATGAGCATCGGATATGCCCATAAAACCTGCCGCCTATCTTCTGTCCATGACAGCAAAAGTATACAAGTACCAGCAAGCACCTAAGAAAATTCCTCAGTATCTCCCCCTTTTTTTCCGTGCGCGATATGTTATGAGCATATTGAAAGGCGACAAAGCTATGCACGTTAATATGATAAAGAGAATAGAGGAATCTCAGTAGCTGCAGCTTCACTTCAGTGGTAGGTTTCTGTTGGAAATGAAGGTCTTTTCAGCTTCTTTGATGTTGTTTTCGCTAGAATTGCTGCGACCAAAGTGAGGCTTATCAAGACTGGTATGAGTATTACTGTGGAAAATTCTGGTATCCATTCAGCCCCATTCCAACGGATTATTGTTCCATTGCTGCCTACTGCCCATGCGTCGCTAGCATTTACCATCGACATGGAATAGAGATTTTCATTAGTAGGACCTGTTATGGTGTTCCATTGTGTCCCGTTCCAACGAATTATCGTTCCACCATCTCCCACTGCCCATCCGTCGTTAGTGCTAACCATAGACACTGAACGAAGAGTTTGTGTTGTGGGGCTTGTCCAGTTTTGCGCGATGACATATGAGCGTACACTTGGCACACTTACGCTAAACAATACAATAACAATTATGCTTGTTTTTAAGTAGCCTCTCAACGACTAGTCCCCAAGCATCTCTTGTATTGCAGACAAATATAACCGTTTTAAAAAAATCGCCATTAGATTATTGAGGATCTTCGAGATTTTAAAATTTGTCAAAGCCATAGCTAATCTCTCCTCGCAGTTTCATACTAATTGATCGCAGTTAATCTCATGATGTGGTCAAGAAACCTTTCAATATGTCTTCAACAAGCTTTTGAGCCTGCGCGCTTGAGGATTAGGACCTTTGGAATTGTTTCCTAGGAAATCAAGCACTCGATTACATAAAAAGCAAATGGGTCGTCCAGTCTCACTGAATCCCAGACATAATATTCGAGTCCTGGATCATACCTGACCTTGGCTAATGTGGATCCACATTGTCTGCAGTAGTTGGAATCAAGAGCATTTCTTTCGTTGCACTTCTCGTATATTTTCTTTCTTCAACCTCGCTTTATTACTCGGGAGTGACACCGCATAATTTCTCGTCCCTTCACAGTAGAGATATCAAAATCATCTAGTCTGATACCTCCATACTTGTCAAGATTTTTACTCCTTTGTTTGCCGGTTCGATCTTCAGGAAAACTCTGCCTACCGTTTCACTTACTCGAGTTTTGAAGAGAAAATCAAAGGCTATGAGCGACGCATTACGCATCGCTAGATATGGACTTCTCACATGTTGAGTACTTCTCGCTCTTTCGAGGATTCTGGCAACTGAGATTCAGTTATTTCTAGAAAATCCGTTGAGCTTCTCTTCCAGCAAGCCATCTTTCTGTCATTCTGTTTCTGGTTTTACATTTTCTTCCAGTGTAAAACTAACATCGTTTTTGGCACGAGAACTAAAGTTTTGTTTTTGATGATAATGGACACCGAGTCACACACATTTTGGCATCGTGAGCATGTTGGAAGAAGGAGCACCCTGCCAGATAGCTTGGAGATAAGAGTCAGAATAAACTGTCCATGCCCGCTTAATCCGTCCACTTTCTGGAAGAATAGCCAAAATAAGCCCAAAACAGGCAGATGGTTTAAAACGCGGTTAGAAAAGGCTACCCAAGAGGGCTTGAAGGTCGAGTAGGGCAAAGGTGAGGAAGACTGCCACTGAAACACCGAACATGATAAGTAACGTCTTGGGTTCTACAGGCAGACTTATCGGCGCCTCTTCAGCCTTCTTCTCAATCGCGTACTCCTTTATCTCGCTCGTGACCATGTCTATCTGCACCTTGGCAAGCATCTTCTTTCCAATCGCCACTTCCACGACGTAGTTTTGGTTCTCGATGAATACATGTTTCGGCTTGACTCCCCTCTTGTGCCCGAGCGATTTCAGGAATATAATGGCTATCGAGGTGACCTGCTGAGCGTTGAGGCTTCTACCTTCTAAGGGCACTCTCTGAGGTACAGTCGGAGCCATTCTTTCACGAGCGACTGCCATCTAGAACGTCACCTGTCCCTAGTTCAAGTCTTGAACGTTCTTTAATAAGCAAGTGTGTGTATCTCGTCTTACAAACTTACAACATCAAAACATAAAGACTGATGATTAGATGAAACTGCTGAAAACAAAGGACGGGGTCGTGCTGGAAATTCATGTAAAGCCCCACTCAAGAAGCTTCAGGATGCAAGTTAATGATGCGCTCGTGGTCTTCTGTAAACAACCGCCCGTCGAGGGAAAAGTAAACAGAGAATTAGTGAAGGAACTTTCGAAGGTTTTCAGTAGGCGAGTCGAGATTGTGGCGGGTTCTCGTTCGAGGGATAAGAGGGTTTTGATTAGAGACGCTTCTGAAGAGGATGTTTTGACGGTTCTGGGTCTCTGAGAAAAGAGAGTGACGCTTAAATGGTCTTTTATGCCACTAAACTTCTATTTTTCTTGGTGGGCAAGCTTCTCCAGAGCAAGAGTGTAGTCTACGCGTTGAAGCTCGTAGTGAACGCTTAGGTACAGCCCCACGAACAACAGTGGGAAGCCCATGACTGTGAGCAAGAGAACTCGAAAAACTAAGCCCGCCGCAGAGGCGAATGCGCCCAGAGCCCAGACTATCTCTACAATCAATCGAGCGAAACGAACCTCGGCAACTCTCGCCTTAAGATGTTCGGCGATTTCCGACATTAGTCTTCACCGTTCAACATGGACAGAAAATAGAAACGCAATATATAAGTGCTGACCAAAAACACGGCTATACGAGGGAACACGGGCATGCGGCAGAGAATAATCACACTTCTATCGGATTTCAGTCTGAAAGACCCTTACGTCGCTGAGATGAAAGCCGTCATACTCAGTAAATTCCCCGAAGCGAGGATCGTCGACATCAACCACGAAATCGCCAAATTCGACGTTCGCATGGGCGCCTTCGTCCTAGCATCTGCTGCACCGTACTTTCCAAAAGGCACCGTGCACGTCGCTGTCGTAGACCCCGGAGTCGGGACTAAACGTCGCCCAATAATCATAGAAACCAAACACAGCTACTTCGTGGGTCCTGACAACGGAGTGCTCACTCTGGCTGCATCAAAAGAAGATGTGCAACACGCGTACGTCATTGAAAACTCGAAATACGTGCTCCGAAGGGTTTCGAAAACCTTCCACGGAAGGGACGTCTTTGCGCCCGCCGCAGCCTATCTGGCTAACGGTTGTCCCGCGTCAGACTTTGGAAAGGAACTCATGGATTACGTGGTGCCTAGCTTTGCGAAGCCACGCTTCGAGAAGAACATCGTGGTCGGCGAAGTGTTACACGTTGACGACTTTGGCAACATAATCACCAACATCCCGGCTGGAGCCTTGAAGAAGCTCGGGGTTCGAGAAGAAGGGTCTGTGAGAGTTGAAGTTGGCAAACAGTCTGCGTCTTTGAAGCTCTGCTCAGCCTACGGCGACGTTTCACTGGGCGAAGCTCTGACAATAATTGGCAGCCATGATTTCTTAGAGGTCTCGGTGAACCAGGGCAATGCGGCAAAGAAGTTTAGGACAAAAGGCGGAGATTCTGTTATGGTTCAGCTGCAGGACTGTGGTTGAACCTTATCCGTCTTCGCCAAGTCTTGGAGCCTGCTTACACCGTCTATCTCTCTAATGTATTCGGCTACGTTTTTTGGCACGAGTTCCGTCCAGCTCTTGTTCTTCAGCATCCTCTCCCTTATCTCGGTGGCTAGGTAGAGGTGGCGTTTGTTGAAGGGAATCGATTTCACCGAAAAGCCTGCTTCCATGAACAGGCGCCGCGTGAGGGGCTCGTTCGAATAGACTCGTTCAAACTTGGGCGTGTACCCCCGGACCTCTGCGACCCACATCATGTGAACGTGCATGTCTCGGATGGGGATAATCCAGTACTTCGAGGGCGGAATCTTGGCTTCGTCCAAGGCTTTGCGGACCATGGTGACTCTTTCGCCAGCTGTGAAGGGATTATCCAAGCGGTGGCTGTACTGGGCGCTGCCGATGACTATTATCACTTCTTCAACTTCGGAAAGCACGTGTTTTATGGCGTGAAGATGACCCAGATGGAAGGGTTGAAACCGTCCGATGTACAGTCCCCGCGACTTCATTGAAAGCTTCACCGTTAGGTGCATAATGCATGCGTTGACTTAACGTTTGCCGTCTGGCATTACAATTGTCTGTTCGGCAGTTCCATAAGCCACAGCTTTCTCATCTAGGAACAGTTTTCCCACGTAGGCGCAGGTAACCGCATCCAGCTCATGGTCGTTCATTCGGTCAGTCAAGCCTGTAATCTTCAACTTCTCCAGCCCTCTTCTCAGACCTTCGAGTCCTCTTTGTTTTCGAGGAATCTTCAAAACGTCTTGTGCTCCTCCAGGATAGACCTCAATAACCTTAAAGCGCTTTTCTTCGAGGATTTTCTTCAATCTCATGCCTCTGGTGGTCAATCTTCTCATGGACCCCAGCGTAATTGGGAAGAATTTTATCCCTCTTCTTAGGAGTTCTTTGTCGCACTCTCTCAGGTGAACGTTCGTCCGTTCTTCTATGGAATCTCTTCCCGCTGGCAGGCTTAAGGGTGCGTCGACGGCTACTACTTCAGGCTTAATCTCCACTATTTCTCTGGTTATTTCTTCGTCTCTGTAGACTGTGAAGGCTTCCGCTTCCATACCCCTAAGGATGCAAAAACCCGTGGGTCGGCTTTCTGCGCCTGCTAAGTCCAAGCCAACTATCGACATCAGACGTCAACTTGTTTTCCATGGTTTGAGCGTGCTGATTGGGAACAGCTTCAGTGCTTTCCCGCTAACTTTAGCTTCAAATGCCTTACTGTAGTTGCGGTTTTCTCTCTGCAGAATGTCCCACTTTGCCTTCAAGCCTCCTCCGTAGCCGCCTAGAGTCATGTCTGCTGCTACTACTCGATGGCAGGGAAACAGGGGCGCGAAGGGGTTAGTCGCCATCACACGTCCCACCGAACGAGGGCTTCCACTAGCAGCTTTGGCTAGAGCGCCATAAGTCGTCACGTAGCCTGTGGGAATGAGTGCGGTC
>CAZPDY010000012.1:0-12687 GCA_964585455.1 uncultured Candidatus Bathyarchaeia archaeon
ACACGGGGTTCCCGCCGAAAGTGCTCGCATGCGAACCCCCCTCCCAATCCATTATCGTGGCTTTTGCAACGGTAGCTCCGAGGGGCAGACCAGCCGCTATCGACTTGGCAACGCACACGATGTCGGGCTCAACGCCCCAATGCTCGATGGCGAACCATTTGCCCGTTCTTCCCATTCCCGCTTGAACCTCGTCGTCCATCATCAGTATGCCATACTTGTCCGCCAATTTTTGCAGCCTCTGGAAGTACTCGGGCGGGGGCACGACGTAGCCTCCTTCGCCCTGAATCGGCTCGAAGACGAAGGCTGCAACTTCCTCGGGGGGGACGTATCTCTGCAGCACGTATTCGTCAATGAAATCTACGCACCAATAGTGGCATTCAGGAAAAGTGAGTTTGAAGGGACAGCGGTAACAGTAGCCGTAGGGCACGTGGGTAACACCGGGGACCATGGGGAAGAAGTAGCGTCTCTGGACGGGTTTGCTTGCAGTGAAGGACACGGCGCCCAACGTCCTGCCGTGGAAGGCGCTTATGAAAGCGATAAACCGCGGTTTCCTAGTGTGCCACTTCGCAAGTTTCGCCCCAGCCTCAACCGATTCGGCGCCGCTGTTACTGAAGAAAACCTTCTTCTCCCACGCGCCTGGAGTTATTTTAACCAGTTTCTCAGCCACGTCCACGACTTCTCGGTAGAGGAAATCGGTGACTGAATAATGCAGAAAACGGTCCAGCTGACCCTTAATCGCCTCCACCACCTTGGGGTGACTGTGCCCCACGTTCAAGCAGACGAGACCAGAGTTGAAGTCGATGTACTCGTTGCCGTCTACGTCACGGATGATGCAGCCTTTCCCACTCTGTATCGCGAGGGGGTAGAACCGCACGAATGACTGGGAAATCACTTTTTCGTCGCGTTTTGCAAGCTCCTGTGCCTTCGGACCTGGAGGGGTAACGACTATTTTTGGGTAATCTGCCATACAGTCTCACCTTGAAGAGACTAATTCATAGCTAGAAACTGATTCTTATAGCTATCTGTTAGAGTTCACGATAGAAAAAAGGCGTGGGTCAGGTCCTTGCTCTGTCGTTCGGGGACCTGAGACCCGACTCTAGGGATGTGGACTGAGGGAAGCCTTTTTCAAGTCTACGGTCGAGCCATGCTTATCTCGATGGTCGAGACGTTGCTCTTTCTTCCCTCTTCGCGTTGTACCTCTTCGGTGCCGATGGCGATGCTCTTCAGCGCTACGTCCTTCACGAAGGCGCGTCGCAGCAGTTCGACAGTGTCGACGGCTGTGCTGATTGCCCGTCCCCTGGCTTTGAGACACACATTCTTCTCGCCTGAGTTGAAGAAGGTGAGGCAGGCAATCACGTAGTTCATCACTGGTTTTCGGCCGATGAGGACGACGTTGTCGCTCGTCTTTACCACCTCTTTAGGCTTTCTTTCTGGTTTTGCAGGTTTTTCTTCTGTCATATGTTTCTTTTCTCCTCAATTACTTGAGGACAATGATGTCTGATGATGGCGTCTGTGCTCAAGATGTTGTTTAGTGGTCTATAAAATTCCTTTCGGCTCTCTTATAGTTTTCCTACGTCTCATATCCAACAGACAAAATCGCTGAAGCCTCTCAAGGTTTCTTGTGTTTGCCGTACTCCATTCCCTTCTCGAAGGCTTGTCTGTTCACTTCGAGGTATTGAGCCTTCTTTCCGAAGAGTTCTTCCAAACCTTGCAGAATGCTTTCTTTAGGGACTACTTTTGTACGGGCTATGTAGGCTCCGAGCATCACCATGTTAGCCGCTCTTTTTTCGCCGACTTCCATGGCTATGTCGTTTGCAGGTATCGTTATGACCTTGATGTCTTTTCGTGTGATTTTTTGGGTGATTAGGGAGCTGTTGAGGAAGAGCATTCCTTGTGGTTGTAGGCGGGGTTCGAAGGCTTCCAAGGAGGGGTTGTTCATGATTATCAGGGCTTGAGGCTTGGTTATCACCGGAGACCCGATTTCCTCGTCAGAGACAACGACTGTGCAGTTGGCTGTTCCACCGCGCATCTCAGGTCCGTAGGAAGGTATCCACGTCACGTGTTTTCCAGTTTTCATGGCGCTGTAGGCTAGGAGTTTCCCGATGAACATCAGTCCTTGACCGCCGAAGCCTGCCATTATCACGTTGGTGTAGAGTGGGGTTTCAACGGTTTTCGTCGTGTATCATCCCTCCCTTGGGGTTTTAAACTCTCCTAAGGGGTAGTGGAGTATCATTTTTTCTTCTATCCATTTCGTCGCTTCAACGGGAGTCATGTGCCAGTCTGTCGGGCATTGAGATAGAACTTCCACCATGGAGTAGCCCAAGCCTTTAACTTGTGTTTCAAAGGCTTTCTTTATGCATCTTTTGGCTTGGATGATGTATTTGGGGCTGCTGATGCTTACCCTCGCGATGTACGCTGCACCATCTATAGTTGCGAGGAGCTCGCACATCTTAACTGGAAAGCCCGCCTGTTCCGTAGTCCTTCCAGCGGGGGACGTTGTGGTTTTCTGTCCGAGAAGCGTCGTAGGCGCCATTTGTCCCCCCGTCATGCCGTAGACAGCGTTGTTGATGAAAATTGTGGTGATTTTCTCACCCCTAGCAGCTACATGTACGGCTTCGGCGGTTCCTATGGCGGCGAAGTCACCGTCGCCTTGGTAAGTGAACACGACCAAGTCGGGGTGTACCCGTTTGCAGCCTGTTGCAACAGCGGGCGCACGACCATGCGCAGCCTCATACATGTCGATGTCGAGATAATTGTATAGGAGAACTGAACAGCCTACGGGGGCAACTCCCACGGTTTTTTCTCTAATGCCAAGCTCGTCTATAACTTCAGCCACGAGGCGCCCAGCGATTCCGTGCCCGCATCCGGGGCAGTAGTGCGTAGCCACTGGACGAAGGGTTCTTGGTCTCTGGAAGACTTTCTCCAGTTCCACCTGCATCTTCAACCATCCTCCTTCACTAGTTTTTCTGTTTCAACGATTATCTCGTCGTAGCTCGGAACCATGCCGCCTGTTCTTCCGTAGAAACGTATCTTGGCTTTGCCGCAAACACCGAGCTGAACGTCTTCAACCATCTGTCCAAGACTCATCTCAACGACCAAAAACTTGCCAACCCTCTCAGCTATCTTTTCGAAGGTTTCGTGGGGAAAGGGGAAAACAGTAATGGGTCTCACCATCCCCACTTTGATGCCCCTCTCTCGGAGAACCTTGATAGCAGTCTTCGCAATCCTCGCAACTGTTCCGTAAGCAGCGATGATGACTTCGGCGTCGTCAGTTTGGTAGGTTTCGACGCGCACCTCGTTTTTAATCATCTCTTGGATTTTGCGGTTTATCTTCAAGTTGTGCCTCTCCAGCTCTTTGGGGTCGAGGTAGAGGCTTTTAATAAGGTTGGGAGGACGCCCCTTAGCACCTGTTAAAGCCCATTTATTGAGAGGAAGTTTCGTTGGTGTTGTCTTCTGGAAGACGACGGGTTCCATCATCTGTCCCATGTACCCATCTCCAAGAATCAGCACGGGGTTGCGATACTTGTCAGCGAGGTCGAAGGCTTCCATCGTTACCGAAACAGCCTCCTGCACCGTGTGTGGAGCCAACACGAGTAGGTGATAGTCTCCGTGTCCTCCGCCTTTAGTGGATTGGAAATAGTCGGATTGAGAAGGTTGGATTCCTCCAAGCCCGGGACCACCGCGCATAATGTTTACTATCACACAGGGAAGCTGTGCACCGACTATGTAGGAGATTCCTTCCTGCATTAGGCTGATTCCGGGGCTGGAGGAAGAGGTCATCACTCTTGCACCTGCGCCAGCCGCGCCAAAAAGCATGTTGATCGCAGCAACTTCGCTTTCTGCTTGGAGGTAAACGCCCCCGACTTCGGGAAGACGCCACGACATGTACTCGGGGATTTCGCTCTGCGGGGTTATGGGATAACCAAAATAGTGGCGACAGCCTGCTTGAATCGCTGCTTCAGCTATCGCTTCGTTTCCTGTCATAAATTTGTTTTCCATCACTTCTCTCCTCCACCCTTCTTCTTTTCACGGTAAACCTCTATAGCGACATCAGGACAGGTTAAGGCGCATAGGGTACAACCAGTGCATTTTCCCTCGGGGTCGACCACTTCGGCAGGGGAGTACCCCTTCTGGTTGATTCTCTCAGAAATGCGTATAAGACGCAGGGGGCAAGCTTGGACGCAGAGAGCACAACCCTTGCAAACGTTCTCGTCTATAAAGATTTTACCCATCTATCTTGCATCCTTTTTTAACCGCGGCACCTATTAGGTTGTAATCACTCTTTGAGAAGTAAACAAATACCATAGGAAAGGGAAAAGTGTTTCGCAAAAAGCTGGAAACAGACCACATTGATGGTCGCGAGGAAGCATGTTAATCCATGGATTCCCAAGTTTCCTATGTGCCCCCTAGGCCTCATTCTTGTGGATTTGAAGGAAAAGTGTATATTTGACGATTCAAATGTAGAATGAAATACTCGAATCGAGGAACTTAAAAAATGTCACAGATTCAAGAAATACGATGGCACGGCAGGGGCGGACAAGGTGCATGGACGGCCAGCGAACTCCTAGCCAAAGCAGCCATACTCGAGGGAAAACACGTCCAATCCTTCCCAGAGTTCGGACCCGAACGCATGGGCGCCCCCCTAGCAGCCTACACGCGCCTCAGCGACAAACCCATCAGCCTCCACTGCTCAATCTACAACCCCAACGTGGTCGCTGTTCTTGACCCGACACTTCTTAAAACAGTCAACGTAGCCGGCGGACTCACCGAAGACGGAGTGCTCATCGTCAACACCCAAGAAAGCCCCGCAGACTTGAAAAGAAGACTAGCAGTAACATCCCAGACGGTGTGGACTGTCCCAGCCACTGACATCGCCATCAAAACACTGAACGCCCCGATCACGAACACAGCCATGCTCGGCGCAGCAACCCGAGCAGCCTCCCTAGTGAGCCTCGAAAGTATCGAGAAAGTGATCAGAGAGCGATTCCGAAAAGAGCTAGCCGAGAGAAACATGACTGTGATAAGAGAAGCCTACGAGGAGGCAAGGAAAGAATGAGTAAGAAACAGAAAGGATGGAAAGAGATTCCAATAGCTGGGGTCTGCTGGAAACCCGCTACTGAATATCTCACGGGCGACTGGAGAACCTTCAAGCCAGTCCGAGATCCAGAAAAATGCACCAAATGCCTACTCTGTCCTCTAATCTGCCCAGACTCAGCCATAAAATGGAATAAAACCACAGAAAACATCGAGTTCGACTACGATTTCTGCAAGGGCTGCGGCATATGTGCTAACGAATGCCCCGCCCACGCCATAAAGATGGTGAGGGAAGAGGAGGCATAAAGAATGGCTACCCTTCAACGCAAAGCCCTAGCCCTTAACGGCGACGAAGCCGTAGCCCTCGCCGTAAAACAATCAGACGTAGACGTAGCGGCAGCCTACCCCATAACACCACAAACAATAATCGTAGAGAAGTTCAGCGAATACGTCGCAGACGGAGAGGTGGACACAGAGTTCGTCTGCACAGAATCAGAACACAGCGCCCTCACCGCATGCTTAACTGCGGCTGCCACGGGCGCCCGAACCTTCACGGCCTCAGCCTCAGCAGGCTTAGCCCTGATGCATGAGATGCTCTACGTCACGTCGGGCTGCAGAGCACCCGTCGTCATGGCTATCGTGAACCGAGCGTTGTCGGCGCCCATAAACATCCACTGCGACCACTCGGACAGCATGGTGGAGAGAGACTGCGGCTGGGTGCAAATCTACGTGGAGAACTCGCAAGAAGCCTACGACTCGACTATCCAAGCCTTCAGAATAGCTGAACACTTGGACCTGCAGCTCCCAGTGATGGTGTGCCTCGACGCCTTCTTCCTCAGCCACACGCTCGAAAACGTCGAAGTACTGCCTGACGAGACTGTTCTCAAGTTTGTTGGCAGCAGGCAAATTCCCCTCGTAACGGGTCATGAGGGCAAGAAAGTGCCCTTCAGACTCGACCCTGACAACCCGTTAACTATGGGTCCCCTAGACCTCTATGACTACTATTTCGAGCACAAGAGGCATCAAGAGGAAGCGATGCGAAGAGCCCCACAGATAATCATGCAGATTCACGACGAATACGCCAAGATGAGCGGTCGCAGGTACGGAGACGGTCTTGTCGACGCTTACCGTCTGGAAGACGCCGACATAGCTACAGTATGCGTCGGTTCGGTGGCGGGCACTGCTAAGAGCGTCGTCGACCATCTTAGAAGCAGAGGAGTAAAAGCTGGACTCTTACGCCTCCGCACCTTCAGACCCCTCCCAGTGGCGGAGATTAGGAAGGCTTTAGGGGGTGTGAAGGCGGTAGCCGTGATGGATAGGAGCAACAGCTTCGGCGGATATGGAGGACCCGTGTTTCACGAAGTCCGCCACGCCCTCTACGACGCGCAGGCACATCCATACGTTGTGAACTACGTCTTCGGTCTTGGAGGAAGGGACATGCCCCAGAACATTATCCATGGCATTTATGAAGACCTGCAGAAAATCGTCCAGACAAAACGGGTGAAGGAAGATGTGCGGTTTGCAGGAGTGCGAGAATAGGAGGCAATAGCACATGGTAACAACTCCTTGGAAGTTCACTGCGAGAGAAATCGTGGAGAAACCCGAACTCTTCACTTCTGGGCATCGAGCATGTGCGGGATGCGGGCCAGCCATCGCTCTACGGCAGATAATGAAAGCCACTCGAGGACCCACGATAGTCATGAACGCGACGGGATGCATGGAAGTGGTGTCAACCATATACCCCTACACAGCTTGGAAAGTGCCGTGGATTCACACGGCTTTTGAAAACGCTGCAGCCAACGCCTCAGGCATCGAAGCCGCCTTGAAAGCGATGAAGAGGAAAGGAAAACTCAAAGAGCATGTTGATGTGATAGCCCTCGCCGGCGATGGAGGCACCTTCGACATCGGGATACAAGCCCTGTCCGGCGCGGCGGAGAGAGGTCATGACTTCTTGTATGTTCTTTACGACAACGAGGCCTACATGAACACGGGCATACAACGCAGCGGAGGCACCCCATACGGCGCCTCGACTACCACTTCGCCTGCGGGCAAAGTAATCCCTGGGAAGACTCAGTTCAAGAAGCCCATAGCGGAAATAATGGTTGCCCACGAGATTCCTTACGTGGCGACTGCTTCAATCGGCTACTGGCAAGACTTGCTCATGAAAACGCGGAAGGGCTTGGAAGTAGAAGGCCCGGCTTTCTTGCATGTTTTTGCGCCGTGTCCTCGAGGCTGGCGTTACGACACTAGCAAGACCATAGAGATTGCTCGCATGGCTGTAGAAACTTGTGTGTTCCCGCTCTGGGAGGCAGTCGACGGAGAATGCAGCTTGTCGCCCCAGAGCAAGATTGTGGCTCTGAAACCTGACCGCAAGAAACCCGTTGGCGAGTACCTGAAGATGCAGCGCCGCTTCGGACATCTGTTCGACCCGAAGTTTGAACACGTGCTCAACGACGTTCAGAAGATGATTGACAAGCGCTGGCTCCAGCTACTCAAGAAATGCAACATGAAAGCTTAGAGAATATAGAGCAGAGCCAACAGAAGCAGACCCGCAGCCGCAAAAAGTGGGACCGCGGTTTTCTTAGCCCGCTTCAGGGCTCTGTCTGCTAGAAGCGACATCTCCTGTATCTGTTTCTCTCCAATTACCCCGACTTTGGGAACTGTGCCCGTGCGCCAAGCAGCCGACGCAGACTTCATGCTGCTTAAAGCTGCCTTAACCGCGTCTCTTGTGTAAGTTATCAGTTTTTCGTGGGGGATTGCTTCACCCAGCGGATGATACCCACGTGCGGTCATAGCAACGGCGTTGACGGCATGCGTGTCGGTGGTGAGAACTTCGCCCGCATCAATACCCGTCTCTCTTAAAGCTTCAAGTATTTTCTCTCTCAGACCACTGATCATGTTGTTGCCATCTATAGTTATGTAGGCGGAAGTTTGTCCATCAACTCTGAGGACTAGGGCGCATATTCCCCCGGGTCCCATCCCATCTTTAGGGCTAAGCTCTGGCGAAACTCGCGCTGCGCCTACTTCGAGGGGAGAAGGTTCCTCCTTTGAAGTCCTTCTCAACGCTTCTAGGGCAACTTCTTTTAGAGACTCAACAGTTCCGCCTACGTCAAAGTAGCGGTTAATGCTGTTGTGAGCGTTAATTATCATCACGTGGGCTAACCCAAGATTGGACGTTTCTCTGAGTATGGCGTCGCCTATTTCCTGTGGAAAATCTTCTGTCGTCTCAGGCGCCAAAGTCAAAGTAAGAAGAGCGCAGTTCCCGAATATCTGGCAGCTTGCACTCGCAGCGCCTTTCTTCGTCCTCGTGAAAGTAGTCGCCTTGGGTTCAAAGTTGGCAAAGTTGGCAAAGTTGGCAGCGTCCAACATGCCCTTTAACACTTTCTGGTTCTGTCGCTGAGAGGAAAGGTCAAACTCGTGTCCAAACAAGCCATGGGGAACCGACACAACGCACTTGAGCTTTTTCCCCAAAGCCTCCTGAATCATGAAGGGGAGGACGCTGCTTCCCACGTTCTTGAAGGGTCCTGGATGGAAAGACGACACGACAGTCACCGCTTCTACGCTTCTTTCTGACTTGAAGGCTAAGAGGGAGAAGTCGATGGTTTTTTCCCTCCCGAATTTTTCGAAGAGACTCTCTACGGGGTCGGCTAGATTTTCCATCCAGTTGGCGAGGAAGGCCTTCAACACCGTCGTGGTAGGTGTTTGGAGAGTCTCCATGCCCACTTTGTTTATCGAGGCTACGAAAGCAAAAGCTGTGAGAATTGTGATTGGAATGGAAGCCATGAGGCAGAGAGCCATGGTGTAGTTCAAAGCGTAGCCCACGGAATAGGACACGTAAACCATGGGCAAGAGAGAGAACAGAGGCTGCGTCAGAGATGCTCCCACCGTTCTCCAGTTGGACACAAAAGAGGTTGAGGAGAACACTACTAAACGTAGGATACAAACAGCCGCAAACCCGATTGCGAACGAGTCATTCCAAAAAACCCAAGAATAGAAACGGGTTAACGAGGAACCGACTAGGAGAAAGGCGAACCACAGCGAAATCGAGAACATGGAGACAGCAGCACAACGCCTAACGTTGTAGAGCGGGTCAGATTTCGTGAAAGCTTGTCTTACAATTAAATCAGAGAACGCCGACAACGAGAAGAGAAGCAAGCCAAACTCTAAAGCCAGAATGATGGGCGCGCCTGCAAGCCAAAAAACCGCTAGGACACTGCCTATCAAGCATAGCGAGAACGTGATGAGGATGATTTGTGGGTAAGAAGGTAGGACAAAGAGTGAAGAATAGTGTTTCACCGCTCTTTCAATAGAGTACTCCAAGTTCTCGTTAGAAGTCAATCGCATCGGTACTCCGCATAAGCCCATGAGTAGAGTATTCTCAGATATTAGCGTTAACAAACTTTCGGAAAATCCTACCATGCGTGATTTGGGAAGAACTGTCTCTGTAGGCCTTTGTGGTTGGGTAAGTTTATATTCAGTTAACCAAGTTACTCTCGATGATTCTTGGAGACATAAAAAGATGAAATGGGCGGTAGGGATGTATTAGTAAAAACGTTGGTTATTCTGCTGCCACGCCATCAGTGCCCTGCCCCGTTTGAACTCTGCTTCCAGCATTGCATTCCTGACTTCGCTTCGAGAATCTTCTGAATGCTTTCTTGATCTGCGTCTTGCGGAATCGTGTAGGGGACTTTGAGACTCCCTTCGGGCATACAGAATGCTTGAATGCTTATCACTGGTTTTTCTGCTCTCAAGCTACTTGCGATCTTCTTCTTGTTCCTGAACACTTTAATCACGTCCTCGGTTTAATATACGTGGCTTTGATCGATAATTATCTAACTGAATAATGTTCGAATGTGGAGCAAAAATTTATTAAGAAACTGAACGTTATTCAATTACATGAAAGACATTAAACCTAAATTGATTGGTTTGTTCAAGACAGGCTATTGCACACCTCAGATCGGAAGGATAGCCAAGGAGATAAACGAGCCCTCAACCACTATACATTACAACATAAAGAAACTCGAAAGAGAAGGAGCGATAAGAACCTACAAGGCTGTCTTTGACTATAAAAAAATCGGTGAAGGATTCTGCGCTTACGTTCTCATAGCTTTGTCTTCCGAGGAATATGCTGAGCCTGAGAGGATCGCCAATCTTCTTGCTAACCAGAAGGAAGTTGAGAGCGTAGACATCGTTGCTGGAGATTGGGAATTGATCGTCAAAGTCAGGACAAGAGATCAGGATGAGTATTACGAGTTCTTGAGAAAAGTAATCTCGAAGGAGAGGAAAGGCATCCAGAATACCATTTCCGCAGTTTCGTTGAAGCAGATCAAAACCGAGTTCGTACTGCTCTAGCCGAATTATTGCTAGGAGACAACTGAGATGGAAATTCTACCCTGCTTGAGATTCCATTCTTGCTCTATTCCATTAACGTCCATAGACGTATCCTGAATCTGTAAACACCTTTTTTTAGACGTCTTTTGATGGTCCGTCGTCCGTTAACCGCCGCCTGTCCTTGTACGTTGCCGTCCAGCCGTCGTCGTTCCAAGGTAGTTGACTGGGATAAAGTTTTATCTTAGTGGAACGCATAAATGGGTAGAGACTGTTTATGCCAGCCAACATAGTCCCACCGCTCTCAATCTTTCACATGCTGGAGAAAAACGTGGGAAAGCGGATACTAGTAATCCTGAACCAAGCTTACGGGTTTGAGGGAACCTTGTCAGCGATAACGCATGAGCCGCCCGGAATCTGGCTCTCAGATGCCGAGGCAGTGATTTTTCGGGCGACCATAGCGAACCCCATACCCCAAATCACTGACAGAGAGGAAAGGAGCGAGATATTCGTTAATTTAAACTCGGTCCAGAGAATAGAAGTTCTACACGAAGGTCGAGAATAGACTCGCTTTTCAGAAAAGTGCTCCTAGGAAGTAGAGCTGTGCTAATATGCACACGATCACGAGGCTGACAGAGAGGATGATGATGAGCTCGGGCTTTATCTGTATGCCCTTCGTCTCCTCCTCGAAGAACCTCAGCAAGCCAGCGCTCGCAGCGGGCATGGGCGCACCGCTGTCCCGTTTCTTCTTCCTACTCATTCTGCCACGTTCCTTGAGTCAGCAAGTATTCAGTAAACCTTGGCTAATTAATGTTATCGTCGCTTCAAAGCTTTTATGTCAGCCCTGAGTTTTCATAGGGACAGAGGTTTACACAGTTGTCCGCCCACGAATCGTACAACCGAACCTTCGAACTCCTCCAAGAACACCACAAATGGTTCAAAGAGAACATCCCCCTCATAGCGAGCGAGAACGTGTCGAGCCCAGCCGTACGTGAAGCGTTAGCAAGCGACTTTGGACACCGCTACGCCGAAGGCTGGCCAGGCGAACGGGTCTATGCTGGCTGCGTCTACATAGACCAGGTCGAGCTCTTGTGCATCGA
Organism: uncultured Candidatus Bathyarchaeia archaeon; assembly: GCA_964585455.1. Taxonomy (GTDB): domain Archaea; phylum Thermoproteota; class Bathyarchaeia; order Bathyarchaeales; family SOJC01; genus CAYGVX01. Next base: position 11,463 of record CAZPDY010000012.1, read on the forward strand.
CCTGATGAAGAAGTTGTTTAGCGCCGAGTTTGTCGACGTGCGCCCCATTTCAGGAGTGGTCGCAAACCTCGTGGTCTACGCGGCTTTTACGCAGCCAGGCGACGTCATGATGGCACTGTCGATTCCCTGCGGAGGACACATCACAACGGGCAAGAAGGAACTAGGCGGCACAGCCGGTGCCGTCCGCGGCTTAGACGTGCAGTACTTAGCTCTAGACTATAAGGAATTGAACGTTGATGTGGATGAGACTAGGAAACGCGTGAAAAAACTGGTCGACGAGGGAAGACCACCTAAGCTCGTGATGTTCGGGGCGAGTGTCTTTCCATTCCCACACCCAATTAAGGAGTTAGCTGAGACCTTCCACGGCGTAGGCGCCACGGTGGGATACGACGCTGCTCACGTAGCTGGCTTGATCGCTGGCGGGACCTTCCAAGACCCCCTTCGAGAAGGCGCCGACGTCGTCAGCCTGAGCACCCACAAGACTCTCTTCGGCCCGCAGCACGGCGGCGTACTTTCCGGGAACAAACATGCAGAAGCCGTGAAGAAAGCCACGTTCCCAGGAATGGTCAGCAACCACCATCTGCACGCCCTAGCAGGCGTCGCCGTAGCGTGCGCTGAGATGTTAGAGTTTGGGAAAGAGTATACGCGGCAAGTGGTTAAGAACGCTAAAGCATTGGGACAGGCGCTCTATGAGCGTGGATTTAAGGTGTTGGCGGAGCACAAGGGCTTCACCGAGTCTCATGTTGTTCTTATTGACATCACAAAGCGGGGTGATGGTGGCACGATAGAGGAAACGTTGGAGAAGGCGAATGTCATAATAAACCGCAACCTCTTACCGTGGGACATTAAAGAAGGTCGTCACTTCATGCATCCTGGCGGAATCAGGCTCGGCACTTCGGAGGTAACGAGGCTGGGAATGAAGGAGCCCGAGATGGCTGAGATAGCTGGGTTCATAGAACGGGTAATAATGGGCAAAGAAGGCGTCAACAAGGTTAAAGAAGACGTGGCGGAATTCAGGAAGGACTACCAGAAAGTGCACTACTGTTTTGAGGATGCTGCAGAGGCGTACAAGTACGTTAAAATCCGCTAAATGCTCTTCGTGCCTCCTTAAGAGATTTTATTGCTGGACGTGTGATTTATGGTGTCGATAACAGAGTTTCAGAACATGATGAAGCGAGTTTATTTCCACAAAGACTCAGAGAGGGGAGCAGACGGAACTTTCAAG
>CAZPDY010000013.1:0-12652 GCA_964585455.1 uncultured Candidatus Bathyarchaeia archaeon
GCCTTATTGAGCATCTCTTCGTACTTGTCTATTTTCTTGATGCATTGCAGGGTCATACTGGCGACTCCTTTTTGCTTCGGTAAATAGAAGCGTGTATTGCGATTTAATAAACCTTCGCGTCGAAATGTACAACGCAAATACACAACTGCCCTATTTTCTGAGCTCTCTGTCCAGCCACGAGAGGTATTCTTCGCTCCCGTTTGTTATCGGTGTGGCTAGGGTTTCTGGGGTTTCGTAGGGGTGATTGCTGCGGATCGACGTTTCGGCTGCTTTGTAGAGGTCTCTTCGTGTTTTGGCGATGCACATCCACTCCGTGGCTTTTTCGACTTTACCTTTCCACCAGTAGATGCTCGTGATGGGTCCGATGAGTTGGACGCATGCGACTAAGCGGTTTTGGAAGAGGGTGTTTGCGATTTCTTCTGCGTTTTCCTTCGTATCAGTCGTGGTTGTTATCTGAATATATTCTTTCATGTCGTGAAATCCCCACATAAGACGAGTTTGGCGGTTATTTTAAGTATTAAGAAGACGCTGAGGAAGAGGCTATGTTGCTAGGACGTTTGCGAGTTGCAGTAAAGTCAAGTCTAAAGGCTTCCTAGTCTTGCAGGACGCTTCGAGGCTTATGTCAGCTATTCTCCCCTCCTGCAGCCCCACCATTCTGCCTCCTTGCCCCTCAGACAACAGCTCAACAGCCCTATTCCCAAACAAGCAGCCCAGAAGCCTACTTCTCGCCGTGGGGTTTCCCCCTCTCTGAGCATAGCCTAACACAGACAACCTGACCTCCGACCCAGTTTCCACCTCAATCTTCCGCGCAAGCCTCCGAGTATCTCCAACTCCTTCTGCAGCCACGATTATGCCCGACTTCTTTCCCTTCTCGCGGTTTCCTTCGAGTGTTCGGACAATTTCGTCTATGTTTATTTTGAGTTCGGGGACTAGAATGACTTCTGCTCCAGCAGTTATACCCGCTGTTAACGCGAGGAAGCCTCTTGTTCGTCCCATGACTTCGACGATGAATATGCGTTCATGGGAGATGGCAGTGTCTCTGACCTTGTCGATTTCGGTTACTGCCGTGTTCACAGCGGTGTCGAAGCCTACGGTTTCGTCCGTTCCGGAGACGTCGTTGTCTATGGAGGCTGGAACACCCACTATTAACCTGTCAGTTTCTCTGCTTAGGTCGCAGGCGCCCCTGAAGGAACCGTCGCCCCCGACGACCACGAGACCGTCAACTTTGTTCAAAGCAAGGTTTTCGGCAGCTTTTCTAACGCCCTCTTTCATCTTAAAGCTGGGGCTTCGCACTGTGCGGAGAATCGTGCCGCCGCGTTCCAGTATTCCCCCAACCGAACGGGGCGCTAACGGCGTAAAGGTATTTTCCATTAAGCCTTCCCAGCCTCTCTCGAAACCTAAAACTTTCAGTCCTTTCAAGTGGGCGACGCGTGTGATTGCCCGAATCGTGGCGTTCATTCCGGGGGCGTCTCCGCCGCTCGTTACGATGGCTATTTTCTTCAACTTGTGCTCCTCTTGGGTGCAGTTGAGTCTTTTTATGGGTGATGTGGAAGATAAGTTTGAACTTTCTTCTGGATGCGCAAGCGTTGCTTTTTAGCTTGCGAGTCAGTGGTGTGCGTGTTCCATCTTCACGGGCTCGCCCTTTGGCTCATACTTTCTTAAGGTCTGGCTGTTGATGGCGACTAGCACCGTGCTCAAGGACATGAGGAGGGCTCCGACTGCGGGATTCACAGTTATGCCGTAGCTGTATAGGATTCCGGCGGCTAAGGGTATGGCGAGTATGTTGTAGCCCGCTGCCCACCACAGGTTTTGAACCATCTTCGAGTACGTCTTCTTCGAGAGGTCAGCAACCTTCGAGACGTCTTTGGGGTCGTTTCGTACGAGGATTATGTCTGCGCTCTCGGTTGCCATGTCTGTCCCGGCGCCTATGGCGATACCCACGTCTGCGGTGACGAGGGCTGGAGCGTCGTTTATGCCATCGCCCACCATAGCAACCCTGTAGCCTTTTTCTCTCAGAAGCTTGATTTTTTCGGCTTTTTGGTCGGGTAGGACTTGGGCAAAGTAGTCATCTATGTCCAGTTCTTGTGCAACCCATCGGGCGACTTCTTCTGCATCTCCGGTGAGCATGTAGACCTTCACGCCCAATTCCTTCAACTCCTTGACGGCTTGGTGAGACTCTTCTCTTACCTTGTCGGCGAGGGCGAAAGCACCCGCAAGTTTTCCATCTGCGACGGTGAAGATGACGGTTTTGCCCTGTTCCTGCAGTTTCTTTATCTTCTTGTCCTTGACCTTCACTTTCATTTCTTCCATAAGGCTGGGGCTTCCCACGTAGACTTCTTTATTCTCGACTCTTCCGTAGGCGCCTCTTCCGGGCAACGTTTTGAACTCGTCGGCTTTGGGAATCTCTGCTTCTTTTTCTTTTGCGTGGTCTACGATGGCTTTTGCTAATATGTGCTCCGAGTTAACCTCGACGCTTGCAGTGAGTCTCAGCAGTTTTTCTTCGGGGATGAAGGAGACTACGTCGTTTACTCCGAACTTGCCCACTGTCAACGTGCCGGTCTTGTCGAAGACGACGACGTCGACGTCTTTTACCATCTCAAAGGCTTTTCTGTCCCTGATGAGGATGCCGCTCTTCGCGGTTATGGAGGTGGAGAGGGCGACCACTAAGGGTATTGCCAGTCCGAGGGCGTGGGGGCAAGCTATGACTAGGACTTTGACGGACCGTTCTAAGCCAACGTCAGCGTTTCCCAGGAGAAACCAAGTTATGTAGGTTATTATTCCCACGCTGAGGGCGACGTAGAAGAGGAGGGCGGACGCTCGGTTAGCCAAGTCTTGGGTTCTCGACCTGCTTTCCTGCGCCTGCCCAACAAGTTTTATCACCTGGGCTAAGTAGGTTTCTTCGCCCGTCTTCTCTATCCTCACCTTCAAGGCGCCTTCCCCGTTTATGGCGCCGCCTATGACCTTGTCCTCCGTCTCTTTGTGAATCGGTCTAGATTCTCCAGTTAGAAGGGCTTCGTTCACGTAGGTTTCTCCTTCGGCTACGATGCCGTCCGAAGGAATCTTCTCGCCTGGACGTACAAGGACAACGTCGCCAGCTTTCAACTCTGAAACTTCTACATTCTCGATTTCGCCGTCCTCGACGCGGTGGGCTGTGGTGGGCATTATTTTCACGAGTTCTTCCAGCGCTCTCGAAGCTTTTAGAATGCTTCTAGCTTCAATCCAGTGTCCGAGAAGCATCACGTCGACGAGAGTGGCGAGTTCCCAGAAGAAATCCTTCCCACTGATGACGACCACTGTGCTCGCCGAGTAGAAGAAAGCCACGGAAATAGCTGTGCCTATGAGAGTCATCATTCCCGGCTGACGCTTCCTCAGTTCTTGAACGAGCCCTTTCAGGAAGGGCCATCCGCCGTAAAGGTAAACAGCAAGTGATAGAATGAGTAGGGTTTCTTTTTGGTAGGGTATTTCTAGGGTGAAGTTGAACCATTCTTGAATCATTTCGGAGAGGAGTAGGATTGGGATGGTGAGGGCGAGGGAGACCCAGAGTCTTCTCTTGAACTCTTCGATGTGGCGGGCATGGTCGTGTTCTTCGTGGCTCTGCTTAGATCGAGCGGGTTCTCCGTGTTTCATGGGGGGGTTTATGATGGGTATGACTCACTTTTCACCTTCGAATAATCTTGAACGTGGAGTTCTTTGACTTTATGTTTTTCTGGGTCTCCAAAGTATGGCGAGTATTCCGCCCGCGATGCCGAGGAGTAGTCCTATTCCCATGCCGCCCATGCAGCCGAGCATGCTCAGCACCGAGGAGACTATGATTAACGCGCCCCACAACTCATGCTGCTTCGGGTTCGCGTAGAGCATGACTGCTGCTACGAGTACTATTATGCCGAAGATTATGGCGATTATGCCCATCGTGTAGGCGGCGTCTTGCAGGTTCCAGAGGTGCATGTGTTCGTCCCATCCGTGCATCATCCAGTCCATCCAGTCGACGCCCCAACTTCCGCCCAGCCATAGGCACCAGAGGGAACCGCCGAGAGTTATGAATAGTCCCGAGAGCAAGGAGAGAATGAAAGCTGTTACGGGTTTCTGGTTTGAACTCGTGGATTCCACCCCTTTATGGCTAATTCGGGGAAACTTAATAACGCTATGTATTTTGCGGGGTTTCGTGTTTTTCGAAAGCCTTTATTCAACTTCAACAATCTATTCTCAGGGCTGACAGTATGTCTATAGTGGGTAAGAAGACTAGACCCTATTCGATTGGAATCGTGGGCAAGCCGAACGTGGGAAAATCAACGTTCTATTCGGCTGCCACTCTGGCGCCTGCCGAAATTGCCAACTACCCTTTTACTACTATAAAGCCAAATCGTGGAGTTGGGTATATCCGCACGCCGTGTGTTCATGAAGAATTCAACGTGAAGGATAACCCCGTCAATTCGCTCTGCATGGACGGTGTTCGCCTCATTCCCGTAGAGCTGATAGACTGCGCTGGACTGGTGCCTGGGGCGTGGCAGGGGCGGGGTTTGGGGAATCAGTTCTTGGACGAGGTTCGGAAGGCTGACGCACTGATTCACATAGTCGACGCGGCTGGAGCCACGGACATTGAGGGCAGACAAGTTGCGGCTGGCTCGCATGACCCGTTGGAGGATGCTCGTTTTCTGGAAGTTGAGATTACTATGTGGATTGCGAGCATCCTGCAGCGTGATTGGGCTAAGATAGCGAGGACTGTTGAATCAGGAGGAGTGGGGGTAAACTTGCTCAGTGAGCTGGAGGAGAGGCTGAGTGGCTTGTCCATTAAGCGAGGGCAGATTTTCGAGGCAATCCAGAAGGCTGGGCTGAACGCTGACAAGCCGACTTCGTGGAGTGAGCAAGACTTTCTCAAGTTCATAGACACGTTGCGGAAGGTTGCTAAGCCCATGCTCATCGCCGCCAACAAGATTGACCTGCCCACGGCTGAGAAGAACGTGGAGCGACTTAAGCAGCAAGGGTATTTCGTGATTCCATGCAGCGCGGAAGCTGAGTTGGCGTTGCGAAGGGCGGCGGAAAAAGAGTGGATAGACTACAAGCCGGGCGATTGCAACTACAACGTTCTCAAACCAGGCTCCCTAACCGAGACGCAGCTCAAAGCTCTCCAAACGATTAAAGAGAGAATCCTAACACCGCTCGGCACTACGGGCGTCCAGGACGCGATAAACGCAGCCTACTTCAAACTCCTAAACTGCATAGTCGTCTACCCGGTGGAGGATGTGGAGAAGCTAAGCAACCACAAGGGCGAAGTGCTGCCTGACGCCTACATCGTTCCTTACGGCACGACTGCCCGACAACTCGCCTACCTCATCCACACTGAGCTCGGCGACAACTTCATCTACGCCGTAGAAGCCCGCGAGAAGAAACGGATAGGAGAGGACTACGTGCTGAAGGACCGAGACGTGGTCTCCATCATAAGCGCCAAAAAAAGAGCCTGAAGCATCCTGAAGGAGTGATGATGAATTGCTTCAAGGAAGAACAGTAAACCTCAAAGCTGCTAAGAAAGAGGATGTTTCACTGGTTAAGCAATGGTGGAACAACCCCCAATACATGGGAGAGTACCAAGACTTAGTGGCAGTCTCCCACCCAGAACTTGAAAAAATCATGCTTGAAAACACAGTGTTCTTCATAATTGAGAAAAAAGACGGAACCAAGATTGGACATGTGAATGGCTGGATGCTGGGTAGGACGATGGAGATGGGTTATGCGGTAGTTCCTGAAGAAAAAGGGAAAGGCTATGGAACAGAAGCAATTCAACTGATGGTAGACTACCTGTTTCTCACGAAGAATATTGTCAGAATACAGGTATCAACAGACGTTGAAAACACGGCTTCTCAAAGAGCCTTAGAAAAAGCCCGCTTTATAAAAGAGGGAACTATGCGAAAATCATGGTACACTAAAGGAAATTATAGAGACCATTATCTTTACAGTATTCTTAAGGAGGAATGGAAAGAACCAAGTATTCTAAACAGAGTCTAAAGGCTACACACACCTAAGGTATCTTTCTCATATTGTAGCCTAATAGGACGGTCTAGACTAGCGCAGAGCACACGCAACCACCCGTAAGACACGGAAAAGAACGGTCTAAGCGTAGAACACGCTCACAACAGCAGTTAAATATCCCTTCTTGCATAGAAAAAAATTGAAGAAAGAAGCCCGGGGACGCAACCTGCGATGGAAATCAACAAAGATCAATTCAAGAAAGCCTTCCCGAACCTAGGGAAAGAAATGGACACCGAAAAACAGAAGGTTGCAATAAACTCTGTACGCTCTGACACGAAGGCTGCTGAAAAAGCCGCCGCGGGTCAGAAGAACCTGTCCAACTACGACCCCGACATAATCGACTTCATCCGCCGATGCGACAACGAGCAGCAGGCAGAAGAGATAATCAAGTACATGGAGGACCGCGGCGAAGTAACCCGCAACCATGCTCAAAAGCTGCGGCAACAACTACGGAAGAAAGGTGTGCGAAGCTTCGGGTCAAAGAAAGAAGAAGGATACTACTTCAAAGAAACCGAACAATAATTCTACCTTCAAAATAGACAGAAACGTTGTGAAAACCCTTTTTCTCGACCAGAAACATCAAGTCATTCGGTAGGAGCCTGTTGACGAGCGTCTTCAAGAAACGAGACAAATGGCACATGCTCAAGATGGGCGCAGAATTCGACCGCACATCAGTGCCCATCTACGAAGCCGCCGCAAGGGGCAAATGCATCCCCCTACTGAAGACGCTCTACACCAGCAGCTGCCAGAACGACTGCAAATACTGTTCCTTCCGCGCCCAAAGAAACTGCACGAGAACGACGTGGGAGCCGCAGAAACTCGCCCAAGTCACCATGCACTTGTGGAAGGAAAGAAAAATCTGCGGGCTCTTCCTCACGAGCTCCATAACAAAGGACCCCGACTACATAACCGAGAAACAGCTGGAAACCCTCCAAACTCTAAGGCGCGATGGGTACTCGGGCTACGTCCACTTGAGAATCATGCCAGGCACGAGCAGACACCTCATAACGCAAGCCGCCGAACTCTCAGACCGCATCGGCATAAACCTCGAAGCCCCGAACAAAGAAGTCTTCAGCGAACTCTGCCGAGACAAAGGCGGCTTCAAAGAAGCAATCCTGAAACGCATGGAATGGATAGTCGCAGAAGCAGAAAGAACAAAAAGCGCCTACAAGCCCACTTGCGGACACTTGAAGTCTGGCGTCGACACGCAGATGCTCGTGAGCGCCGTGGACGACAACGACTGGCAATACATCCAAGCCACCGAATGGCTGTACGGAAGGATGAAGCTGAAGAGGGTCTACTACAGCGGTTTCGACCCAGTTCCCCAGACACCCCTGGAGAATCGGAAGGCTTGCCCGCCCACGAGAGAACATCGCCTCTACCAAACATCCTTCCTGCTTAGGGATTACGAGTTCAAAGCCGACGACTTCGCTCCCATAGTAAGCGACGAAGGCTTCCTACCCAACACAGACCCGAAAAAAGCTCTAGCACAAGCAAACTCAGACATGTTCCCAATAGACCTCAACGACGCAAACTACAGCCAAATCGTGCGCATACCCGGCATCGGTCCCAATACAGCTAAAGCAATAATCCAAACAAGAAGGGCTGTTAGCATTCGTTTTTCGTCAGACCTCGAGAAAATCTTGGGCTCTAGCACCCGACGTATAAGTCGCTACGTGGACTTGAAAGATAAGAGATTGACGGACTTTTCTGAAAACTAAATAAGGAAAGTAAATAAGGATAATCTGCAATACATAGCGAAGAATGTTTCGAGAGGCATCCAACTTGAGAAAAGCAGCTTTCCTCCTACTGATATTCATCCTCCCAATTGCCACGATTTCCCTCTTAAACCCTCACAACGCGTGTGCAGCTTTTCCTGAAATGGTTCAAGTCGAAAAGATAGACCACATCGTGGAACCCATCTATGGAGGACTCGTCGTCATCAACGATACCGTGAGGATAGCTCCAACAGCCCCGAACACCACGATAGAAAGTTTCTCCATAGGCTTCCCGATAGAGTACAGGACGAACCTACGCTTCGCCTTGGCTTACAACGCTGAAGACTCCGGTGAACAGCTAGACACGATTCTGGACACTGGGTTAGGAGTCACGGGCTATTATGGACTAACCGTAGTCTTCCCAACCGAGGTTCGCACCCTACTTTACGACGGGCAGTCCTACACTTTCACTGTGACATTCGCTTTTTCCGAACTCATCCGCTCCTCTACAACAGTCGTAAACGCGACCACCCAAAATGCATTCATAGCCGACGTTCCAATATACCCGAGCATCGCTCAGGATGCTTCAACATGCAACGTTACGGTTATCTTGCCACAAAACGCCACTCATATCGCTGACGATTTCTCATTCAACTCCACTCTGAAAGACCAGAGATACTATCTCTCCCACATAGAGAGCCCTCTTCCGAAACTCGCACGCGAACCTTTACAGGTACGGTTTAGCTCTGTAGACAAAGACGTTTTCGCTTGTTTCTCACTAACCAGATTGAACCGAGAAATCACGGTAGACGCGAATAAGCATGTTTCCTTGTCTGAGCTGTTTGTGTTTGAGAGCAGGAATGTTTTTTCGGTTAGCAACTTAAGGCTGGATATTCCCAGAGACGCAAGCAACGTGTCCGCTTTCGACGCGGAAGGAAGAAAGCTAACTCCTACGCTTTTGGGAGTGGAGGCTCTTACTTACGAGATTCCCTTCAGTCTAGCCGTAAACCAGTCAAAAAGCCTCAAGCTTACCTACAGTCTTTCAGCCGAGGATCAGCTCGTGCAGCTGAACCCGCAAACCTACGTTCTTACACTCGACCTCTCCAAGGATATGCGCATGATGCCGAAGACATTCGCTCTAAGTATCGCTTTTCCCGAGGGCGCAGCGATTCAATCCTTCCCACAGGAGGCATTTGCGATTCAGAGAGGTGTTTTTCAACAAACCCTATCCCTAACAGCGTCAAACATTACGTGGCTGCAGAATGAACAGTGGAGTATCACCTATAGCTATGCAGTCTTCTGGGCTTCTTTCCGACCGACGCTTTGGGCAACAACCCTAGTTATACTCGGGTCTATCGTCGCCTTCGCTTGGCAAAAACCCAAACCCGCAGCACCCGTCTCGATCATCCTGGTTCCACGCAAAACCTTGAACGAATTTGTCGAAACCTACGAGGAGAAGAAGAAGATTCTTTCGGAACTCGACCAGGTAAAGCGGCAAGCGCTGAAGGGAAAGATTTCCAGACGAAGGTACAAGGTGAGGAAGACCACCTTGGAGAATCGGCTCTCTGCACTTTCTAAGAAGTTGGCTGACATGCGGCAGAAGGTTATGAGTGGTGGGGCAAAGTATGCTGACATGATGAGACAGTTGGAAGTCGCGGAGACAGAACTCGACAACGTCGAAGCTGACATGAGGCGAATCGAAGTACTATTCAAACGTGGGGAGATTACTGCCCAGACCTATAGGCAACTTCTCGAAGGCGATTTGCGGAGGCAGGAAAAAGCTACAGTGACGATAGACGGTATAATCTTGAGACTTCGAGAATAGCGCATAGACGATTCTTCCCAAACACTTTTATTCATAAACTACCTTTTCATCCAGCTTCAAAGAACAAGAGGTTGACGAGTCATGGGTGAAGTAAAAGTGGATTTAGAAAAATGCAATGGATGCGGCACGTGCGTTGACACTTGTCCAGTTGAAGTGTACCAACTGAAGGACGGCAAGTCAGTGCCAGTAAAACAAGAGGAATGCCTCGCGTGCAAAGCCTGCGAAGCACAATGTCCAAACGGTGCAATCCAAGTTACAGAATAGAACAAGACAAGCCTTCCAAATTCTTGATGCCTTTTTGAGGTACAAACCGCTTTTTTTAAGGATGATTTCTGAACGGGGTAGAAGTTGTACGGAACTCGACACAGGTGAACCTGCAAATCGAACGTTTTTCCATAAGCAATAAGAATGAGCAACCGAGAGTTGATGATATGATATGGGAAAGAAAACTTGTCTTTTTAATTGTTCTTACCGTTTTGACTGGTATGTTGGTTACTGCTGAAGTTCTGAAGGTGAAAGCAAGCGGAAACATAAGCATCAACCCCGACGGTTCAATAGATCCTCCTACAACGTTAATTTTCACTGCAGACAACGTCACCTACAGCTTCACAGACTCAATCAGTGATTCTATCTTGGTTAAGAGAAACAACATAATAGTCGACGGAAACAGGAACGTGCTTCAAGGCTCTGGAAGCGGATACGGGTTTAGATTATTCGATGTTGAAAACGTGACAATCAAGAACACAAACATTAACGGTTTCACCCACGGCGTCTATCTCGACTCAGCCTCAAGAAGCATGGTGATCGAAAACAACATAACGAACAATAACTTCAACGGCATTTTCCTTGAACAGTCTTTCAACAACACCCTCTCCAGAAACATCATTTCAAACAATCTGATGCAAGGGGTTAAGCTCCACTCGTCGTCCTACAACGTACTTTCCGAAAACAACATAACAGATAGCCAGTACGGCGTCATACTTCACTTGTCTTCCAACAACACCCTCCACGGAAACATGGTTGAGAATAATGAGTACAACTTCGACGTCTGGGGTCACGACCTCGGACATTTCACGCATTCTATCGACATTTCAAACCTCGCAGATAACAAACCTGTCTACTATCTTGTAAGCCAGAAGAACTTTTTAGTCGGTCCCGCGACGCATTCAGAAGTGGGATATTTGACACTCATAAACTGTGCCAACGCCACAGTCGAAGGTCTAAGCTTAACCAACAACGGACAAGGTCTTCTCCTAGCGTACACAAACAACTCCAGAATAGTGAACAACAATGTGTCAAACAACAGTTTCGGAGTATGGTTCGAGTACTCTTTCAACAACAGCATACAAGGAAGCCAGATAACAAACAATCGATATAGCGTGTGGCTCGGCACGTCCTCTGACAACACAGTGTCTGGAAACAACATAACAGATAGCGCTTACGGCATCTGGCCCTACCAATCTTTCAACAACACCATTTCAGGAAACACACTGGAGAACAATCGCTATGGCATCTGGTTTGACTCGTCTTTCGAGAACACTTTCTCCCAAAACCACGTATCGAAAAACGAATTCGGCGCTTGGTTCTGCGGGTCTTCCAACAACACTCTATCGGAAAACAACATCACAAACAATCTTTACGGCTTCCAACTCGGATACGACCCGTCCTTCAACAACACCTTTGAAGGAAACAGCATCATAGACAACGCGGTCGGCGTTTCCTTCCTCGCATCATCTGGTAACAGGTTTTTTCACAACAACTTCGTGAACAACACCAACCAAGTGAACAGCTACGCCTCGCTGAACTTTTGGGATGATGGGGTTCCTTCGGGTGGAAACTACTGGAGCAACTACGCAAGTGTCGACTTGGGCCACGACGGAATAGGTGACGTAGCACATGCACTGGATGTGAATAACACTGATCGTTATCCTTTGATGGGCACGTTTTCCAGCTTCGCCACATCACTTGGCTGCAACGTGGATGTTATTTCTAACTCAACCATCGACAACTTCCACTATTTCCAGTCTAACAACACCATAAAGATGCAAGTTTCCAACACGACTACGAATCAGGTTTATGGTTTCTGCCGAGTCCGCATCCCCCACGCCATGATGAACGAAACGTACCAAGTTACCGTCGACGGCGTCGAACCCCATTACGTAAACTACACGTTGTACGATGACGGAGAAAACAGGTGGATGTACTTCAGCTATGAACATTCTCAGCGTGAGGTAGTCATCATTCCAGAGTTTCTGTGGGTTTCAATGCTGCCGTTATTGATGGTAGCGACATCATCTTTACTCATCGTATCCAGAAGAAAGGATTCTAACAGGCTTCGCTGAAAGGGTTAAAAGCTTCATCGCCATGCTCTGTAGCCGTGAGAAACATGTTCGCCACCAGGCTCGCTCCACACATTTTCCTAATAGACCTCAAGCCAACTGGTTTTAGCCACTTCATCGCTTCCTACGTGGTAAAAGCGGAGAAAGTGGCAATTGTGGAGACAGGTCCAACGGCAACGGTCCCTAATTTGTTGGCTGGACTTAAGGAGATAAACGTGGGCGTCGGCGACGTCAATTATGTGGCGGTCTCGCACATCCATCTCGATCACGGGGGAGGGGCGGGCACCTTGCTGAAGCACTTGCCCAACGCGAAGTTAGTTGTTCACAGGAGAGGCGCTCCCCACATCGTTAACCCCGAGAAGTTATGGGTACAAGCGAGACAAGTATTGGGCAAAATCGCAGAACTGTATGAAGAGCCCGTGCCCGTTACCAACGAACGGGTAGTCGTTGCTGAAGACGGAATGACCTTCGACTTGGGAGAAGATGTCGACTTAAGAGTCGTGGAAACGCTTGGTCACGCATCCCACCACCAAAGTTTCTACGAGAAAAGAAGTCAAGGGGTGTTTCCAGGTGACATTGCGGGAATCTACATAGCAGAATTCGACGCAATAATACCGACGACTCCTACGCCCTTCTACCTTGAGACGACGCTGGCTTCCATAGAAAAGCTCAAACAGCTAAAACCCAGGCTGCTGTTCTATTCTCACTTCGGCAGAGCAGCAGACGCGATGGAGAAGCTCCAGACT
>CAZPDY010000014.1:0-12302 GCA_964585455.1 uncultured Candidatus Bathyarchaeia archaeon
GGATAAATACTTGAAACATGTTGCACAGAACGAAAAAGCAGACCTGCTGAAGGACGGACTAGACGCAATCTACGATGTCTGCGGGGGAGATTTGCGTAAAGCTATCAACTCGTTGCAGGCAGCCGCTTCTCTCGATAAACCCGTCAGCTCTGAAACAGTCTACTCCGTGGTCGGGCGGGCGAACCCAGCAGACATCCAAGCCATGCTTAAAACTGCCATGAACGGCGATTTCATCGAGGCTAGAAAGAAGCTTCGCGAGATGATTATGAAGTATGGCGTGGCTGGAACCGACATCATAAAGCAGATTCACATAGAGCTCTTCCGCCTCGACATACCCGAAAACTGGAAGGTCAAACTCGCTGGTATAGTTGGGGAGGTGGATTTTCGCCTCGTTGAGGGGGCAGATGAAGAGGTGCAGCTGAGCGCGTTGCTAGCGAGGCTGACTGAGGCAGGCTACGAGTTGAAGGGTGGCTAACCCAGAGTGTATACAGCGTGGACGGTGAAGCACAAACCCAAATCCCTAATGGAGGTCGTGGGAAACCGAGAGGCGATAGGCAGCTTCGAAAAATGGCTCGTGTCTTGGGAGAAAAAAGTCCCAGAACAGAGAGCCGCGTTTCTCTACGGTCCGCCTGGCATCGGCAAAACTGTGGCTGTCGAAGCAGCAGCCAACGACCTCGGCATGGAACTCATCGAGAAGAACGCGAGCGACTACCGCACTGAGGAACAAATCCGCCAAGTCGCAGGTTTAGCCTCTCAGTACAGCGGGTTCTTCGGGAAAAAGCGCATCATCCTCCTAGACGAAATGGATGGCGTGTACGGCACTGTGGACAGAGGAGCCATCCCAGCAATAACTCAGATAATAAAGGAAACTCACTGTCCAATTGTCCTGACGGCTAACGATTTCTGGGACAAAAAATTCGTAGCTTTCAGAGACAAGAAAAAATACCTCATAATCGAGTTTAAGAAGCCGCCTGCAAGCGAAGTGTCGAAGCACCTGAAGAGAATCTGCGCGGAAGAAGGCATCGCCGCCGAGGAAGAGGCTTTGAAGTTTATTGCCCAACGCAGCGAAGGCGACGTACGTTCAGCCGTAAACGACCTGCAAGCTTTGGGGCAGGGAAAGACGAGACTCTCTTACGAGGACGTTTCTTGGCTCGCCTACCGAGACCGCAAGGACGTGATTTTCAACGTTCTCCGTTTGATCCTCTATGGGAAAACGTGCGACACCGCCAAACAAGCCATAGACATGGCGGACGTTGACTTGGACATGCTTTTTGAGTGGGTTTACGAGAACGTGCCCTACCACTTTAACGTTCCCGGCGAGTTGGCAGAGGCTATGGAGGCGTTGGCGAAGGCTGACCTGTACAGAGGGCGGATTAGGCGGACGCAGGATTGGAAGCTCACGCGCTACGTTATTGACTTTCTGACCGCAGGTGTTGCTATGGCAAGAGATAAGTCAAGACCATCTGGGTGGGTGCCCTTTCGGTTCCCGCAGAGGATCCAGATGCTGTCTACAAGCCGGGCTGAGAGGGGAATGAAAGCTGAGATTGGGAAGAAGATAAAGCGGCGGATGCATGTCTCGGTTTCAGTGGCACAGAAAGACGTCTTGCCTTATCTGAAGATTATCTTTGAGAATAATCCTGAGATGGCCGCTGGTTTGGTTGACTGGTTTGATCTCAACGAAGAAGACGTTAACTACATCGCTGAAAGCAAAAAACAAGCGAAGGCGATATTGAAATTAGTAAATTAGCCGTGTTTTCGGGGTTTTTATCCTCTGAAGTGGCATTTATACTCTGCTTCTGAGCAAAGAAGTTATAAACATAGACCACTAAATCTTTCGGTTTACTAAAATAGAGGAGAACAAAAATGAAGTCAAAATTAGCAATTTTCATCGCGTTGATCTTGCTCTTCGGAACAACGATGACAACGTTCAAACCCGTTCAAGCTGAAAGCAGCCTACCCTCGTTTGCTATGAAAGCGCCGATGCCCACCGCCCGCGGACAAGCAGCAATAATCACTGGAGATGACGGATTGATATACGCCATAGGTGGGTTCAACAACTCGTTGGGCATTGATGCGTTCGAGGTCGTGGAGGCTTATAACCCCTCAACGAACACTTGGACGACCAAAGAACCTTTGCCCGTTGCAACTCGAGGAGCCGCAGTTGCGAAAGGACTCGACGGAATAATCTACGTCTTCGGCGGGTACAATAGTGGCTACGTAAACGCGGTTCAAGCCTACAACACAACATCTAACACTTGGACTCTTAAAACGTCCTTGCCATCTGCTGTCTGGATGGCTGGCGCTGCTACTGGCAACGATGGAAGAATATACGTCGCTGGCGGAGAGGGCGCGATGAGTGCGCTGCAAATCTACGACCCAGAAGCTGACACATGGACAACGGGGTCATCGCTGCCGAGTCCCCGAAGGTTGCACGGCGTGGCTAAAGGACCTGACGGATATATCTATGTAATTGGAGGCTACGATGGTTCTTCAGTAAGCAGTGAGGTCTTCTTTTACGTCCCAACAACTGACACGTGGTCTTCGCCTCCGTTTATGCCCATGATAACGCCTAGACTATCCTTTGGATTCACTCTCGGCCCAAATGGGAAGTTCTACATAATAGGTGGAGGCACAAGCCCCTGGAACAATCAGCCACCTATGTTCAACAGAGTAGACTCCTACGACATCCACGTCTATCTAGCTTGGGAATTCGAGGGACTGATACCAACATCGTTGAAAGAGCTCGGTGCAGCCACGGCTCCTAACGGCAAAATCTACATAATCGGCGGCGCAAATGGCACGGACTACGTGGACAGTAATATAGAGATGACCGTTCTTGAGAATCAGCCACCCATGGCTTTCATAGACTCTATAACGCCGAACCCCGCGGTCGAAGGCGAATCAGTCTCGTTTGTGGGTCACGGCTTAGACTCTGATGGAAACATTGCAGCCTACAAGTGGCGCTCTTCAATAGACGGCGTCGTAGGCTCCGCAGCCTCTTTCGACACATCAACACTCAGCGTGGGCACACACACGATTTACTTCAGCGTAAAAGACAAAAGTGGAACTTGGTCAGAAGAAGTAACAGCCACTGTGACAGTGAATGTGCCTTACACAGAAGACCCGACTTACCAGAAAGCCACTGAGCTGGAGGAAACAGTAAGCGACTTGGAACAGCAAAACTCAGACCTCAGCAGCAAAGTTGATGCGTTGAACGCCACAATCGACGACTTGAACAAGAAGCTCGACCTAATGACCTTGGAATTGCTCGGTGCAGGCATCGTCACTCTAATCTTAGTCATCGTCGCAATCGCCCTAATCTACATGACAAAGTCGAAGAAGACGCCCGCTCAGGCAACACTGTAACCCTCAAAACCCTTTTTTTCTCCCTTTTTCTCAACTATTCCGTCATCTGACAGACCGATGCCTTGTAGTAGGGTTCGCGTCTGAGACAAGTTTCCCTAAAAATCTCTGTTAGTTCTTCGTCGTTCGCTCCATTTCTCAAGGGCGCTAACACGTCGACTAAGTTGGTGTTCACCATCAAACAGGGCTTCAGTTTTCCGTCGCTGGTCACTCGCAGCCTAGTGCAATGGGCGCAGAATTCGGTGTTCTCGATAGGGCGAATTACCTCCACTCTTCCTTCTGGCAAGGTGTAGATGCGTCTGTTCTGCATGTAAGTCCTAGTCTCAGCTCTTAGGGCTTGCTTCGCCAAGTCGACTTCCACTTTGTCTAAGGGGTAATGGTAGCGTTCGTAGTATTTTCTGCTGATGTTAACGGGCTCCAGCTCTATCAGCTGCAGTATGGTGCTGCTTGCCTTAGCAAACTGAATCATCTGGGGGATTTCGTCTTCGTTCACGCCCGCCAGAACCAGCATGTTCACTTTAACAGGGTTAAAAACAGCCTTCACCGCGGCGTTAATTCCCCTAAACACATCCTGTAAATTGCCGCCCATCAGCTTGACATAAACATTCTCATTTAAAGATGGGAGGCTGACGTTGAGACGCGTCAAGCCGCGGGCTCGTAAATCCTTCGCAACAGCCGCCAGCAGGGTTCCGTTCGTGGTCATCGACAAATCCTGCAAACCCTCCAACCCTGCGATACCTTCAACGATGTCCAAGATGTCTCGGCGCAGCATTGGTTCGCCCCCCGTTAGCTTAATCCTCTGTATGCCCAAGCTGATGGCTATCCTCACTAACCGAACAATCTCAGTTGCGCTCATCTCGCTCGAAGAATCGTCGGGCTTCTTCTCCTGCCCTTCTCGGTGGCAGTAGGGACAGTGCAAGTTGCAACGTTGCGTAACCGAGATTCGCAAATTCAGAACTGGGCGACCAAAACTATCATTAATCATTAACTTTCACGAGCGTGCTTTACGATGTGTCCCGTTTCGGGCAATATAAGCTTGTCTAAGCAGAGCCTCACAGCATCTATGCTACCCGGAATGCAGAAAACCGCTTTTCCGCCTACGACGCCCGCGACAGCGCGGCTCAGAACGGCAGCAGAACCTATACTGTCAAAGCTGAGCTTACGGAACAATTCGCCAAAACCGGGCAGAACCTTCTTCAACATGGGAGTGACTGTTTCAATCGTCACGTCCTTCGGCGCGATTCCCGTGCCGCCACAGACAACGACAGCTTCAACACTTCTTTCTGTCAACGCTTCTTTTACAGCCTCTCTAATCATTTTCTCGTCATCAGAAACGAGAACGCGAGAAACAACTTTGTGACCAGCTTTCTCAAGAGTTTGAACGATTAGGTCACCTGACGGGTCGTCCACGCGTCTTCCCTTTTTACGGTCTGCGAAGCGGACCGTGCTGCACGTTATGAGAGCATATTCTAGTTTGCTGGGTGCTTCGGCTTTGTGTTTCCGCGAGGATTCGCTCACTCTTTCTTCACCTTACGCACCACTTTTACGTCGCTGATGACGGTTGTGGGATACTGCCCCTCGCGGTCTTTTTCGTACTGCTTAGTCATGTCCCAGACTGTTAGGAGCGCTGCAGAAACAGCTGCCAAGGCTTCCATCTCCACACCTGTCTTCGCGTGGGCTTTTACAGTTGCTTCTACTGCTACGCCTGACTTGTCGACGATTTTAACCTCGATATCTACGTTTGACAAGGGCAGTGGGTGACATAGCGGGACTATTTCGCTAGTTTTCTTAGCCGCTAGGATTCCTGCAACCTTCGCCAGACTGAACACGTCGCCCTTCTCAGCCTTTCCCTCTTTAATCAGTTGGATGGTTTTGGCTTTCAGCCTAATCGTGCCTCTCGCTGTTGCCTCGCGGAAAACTTCGGGTTTTTTACTCACGTCCACCATGCTCATCCTTTCTGCACCTTCACGGACTCGTTTGTTTCTGTTGTTCCCACAGTTCCATCAAGCCCTTAATTGCCTTTGCCTTCGAGTTTTCTTCGTTGAAACGGTATATGCGAATACGCCCAAAAGATTTGTGCGTTATCAGACCCGCTTCCTCGAGTTCCTGCAAGTGCTCATTAGTCGTAGTATAGTTTAGCCTTGCTCGTCTCGCAATGTCTGAGATGTTCAGCTCGCCTATTTCTGAGAGGATACGCAGAATTCTTACCCTTCCTCTGGAAGCGAAGACATCTTCGACGCTCATGGCACTTGTCCTCGCTTAGAGCGCTCCAGAGCTTTGTCTAGCTCTTTTTCCAAGTCTGCAGCGGCGACTCTGGGCAGTCCGACTAGGGTAGTCTTGCCCCGCTGTCCACTGGCTGAAAGCTCCGCCTTTACGATGCCGAGGCTCGAGAGGTCCTGCACGTATTTCCAGAGCTGCGTGTGTCCTCGCGGTTTCTCGTCGAACTCTTCACATGCGATAGTGTATGCTTCTTCTGCTTCGCCCATCGAGAGGCGAATCCCTCCAGTTTGCTGAAAACGTCGTGCGATGCCGAGCAGGAGAAGTTTTTTGTGAAGATCTAGGGCTGAGATTTCGTCTCTTCTTATGGCTGCGTGGACGCTCCCCGCCGCTTTCCTCACATGTTCAGGTGAAACTTCCTTCGTTTCCTCCGTGTCCGCGTATTTTCCTGCTCGCCATAGGAGTTCTATAGCGTAGCGGGCGTTTCCGCCTTCTTCTTCGCCAAGTTCGGCTGCGAGGGCTATGGTTTCCGTGGGCACGGTTCCTTGTTTGAAGGCTAACGTTGCGCGGTCGTTCAGGATGTCGATTAACTGTGTTTGTGTGTACGCGTCTAGTTGGATAATATTGCTTTGAAGGGTGCTCCTTGTGCTCGTGTCGAGTTTATCGAGCCAACTCAGCTCCCGAAGGATGCATATGAGCGAGAGTCGCCCGAGGGCTTTCGTTCGGGTTTCTTCTACTCGGCTTAGTTTGTAGAGGGGTTCGGAGCCCTCGTTCTGGATGAGTGCCTCCAACTCGTCTAAGGTAACGATTAGGTAGGCGTTCTGGTTGTCGAGGACTTGCATCAGGGTTTGTAGCAGTTCCTCCGCGGAGTAGCCTCGTCGCGGAAAGGTCGGATGAAACTGTGCCACTATCTGTTGCAGTATTAGGAAGAAGCTGCCCTTACTCTGGCGGCAGTTAACGTGCACGTAGTGAAGGTTGACTCCGCGGTTCTGAGCTTCGCGAGTCATGCCCTGCCCGAAGTGTTGGGCTAACACGGTCTTTCCCGTTCCGACCCTCCCCGTTATGATTACGCGTTGCGTCATCTTTCCTGGTGTCTCGGTTGCGTGGCGGAAGTATTGATTAAGGAGTTGGAGCTGGAGGTTGCGGTGGTGGAGTTTTGTGGGCGTGTAGTTTATGTCGAGTCTGGTCTCATCCTTGAAAACGCTGTGGGGCAATTTGACTGTGCTCCCTTTTCTTTATTGTCTTCGCAACGTGGCTTTTAATGGTTTTTGTCTGTTTGAACGTATATTGTTGTGAGGGCCTGAGTGAAAATATACCTACGCAAATCATTTTTTGCGGGTTTTTGACGTCAGTTGAAAGGCTGAAAAAAGCCGCTTTCTCAGTTTTGGGTTGGATTTTTGTTCCATAGGCTTTTATAAGCAAATGCTACAAAAAGAGTAAATGCTGAAAAAACTTAGGGAGAAAGGAAGTTATGCTGAAAATTGACAAGAAGAAAGTCTATACGCTGTTTGCTTTGATTCTGCTTGTTACATCTACGCTATTAGTTGGCATCAATTTGCCTGCGGTTGCGTTGCCAACAGATAATCTCATTTACCTTCACGGTCCCTCTCTTGTTCCTATTCATATGCATGGCCCCCGTCTTACGCCAATTCACATGCACTCAACGATAGGTCTAATCGATCCGTTTTATCCGTTGTATACTTCGTGGCATGAGCTTTATCCAGCCTACTGCGAGACTTGGACTTTTACGAGTTGGGAGGACAATGGCAATAATTATCTCGATCCTTCTGACCAGATTGATTTGACGAATGACATTACTGAGGAAGTGCGTTGGTACCACGTGGACAGAGTAACAGTAACAATGCTTCTAATGCACGAACTCTCTGGAGAACTCATATATGTTGAGTACAAAGATGAAGCATGGAACCCGCCTCTTGAACCGTACCCGAACCCCCCCATTCTTAATCCTATCTGCACTTGGTGGCATGAAGTATGGCCCGTCTACCATGGAGTGCTTGGACCCGGTAATCCATATCACATAGGAGATTGGATTGACAATGGCAACGGATACCTTGACGTCTGCGACTATATTATGTTTGATCCTTGGCCAGGAGAATATTGGCATGTCGAAGATTATGCTACCGATCTAATCCTCAACGAGAAAGTGATGGATCCAATCTATATTGAATGGCACGAGCTTTACCCAGCCTTCTGCAATTATCACGTTACTACCAGTTGGGAAGAACCAATCGGAGACCCATTCCCCGGCAGGCTTAGTCCTGGCGACCAAGTTGACATGATTAACCAGACAAGTGGAATAACAAAATGGTACTATGTTGACCGAGTGACTTTCACAATGAGGGTGACCAATGAGAGTGACCCGACGCAGGAAATGTACATAGAGTATAAAGGGTCTTTCGAAACGATGTACAACATCAAGACAACTGTAGTAAATTCTACTTGGCATGAAGTATATCCATTCTATTCCTCATCTATGAACATCACACAATGGACAGACAACTGCAACGGGGTACTAGATGCTTGTGACCACATTGAAATGTACGATCTGAACATAGACTTCTACTACGGCTGGTGGCACGTCGAAGAACTATCAATAGACATAATCCTCAACGAGAAGATCGATGATCCCACGGGCATAATCTGGCATGAGCTTTACCCCGACTGCTGCGTCAATGATTACGAGACTCTAGGTTGGGAAGACAATGGGAACGGATTGCTTAATCCCTGCGACAACGTCACTTTAGCGCTTCTGCCAACTGGCTTGACCGACGAGTATCATGTAGAGAACATGACGCTCACGCTCAACCTCACAGTAAACGACATAACAGGAACCCCGCCATTCACGATAGGAGAACGGATATACATTGAGTACGTTGACGCTATATACTATGATTGGGAGCTGATGTACTATGCGAAGACACATCCACTGCACACTGGTTGGGAAGTAGTCTGCCCAACCGATCGGTTTAGCTATCCCCTTACCATCGAAGCGTGGTGGGACAACTGTAACGGCGTCCTCAGCTACTTTGACATCCTCAAGCTTCAAAGCCTTGATGGGAATATTTCGTGCCTCGTAGACGAAGTAGCGGTCGACATAACTGTGAAGAAGGCAGGACAGCCACCATTAGAGCACGACGTGGCTGTCACAGATGTATACTCTATTTTCAACTGGGTCTACCAAGGCGAAATCGACCCTATCGTGGTGACGGTTGTTAACGAAGGCGACTTCACCGAAACCGTTGACGTCTACGCCTTTTATGGCGGTATCCAAGCCGCACCGAAACAGACAATTAGTCTAAACGCTGGAGATAATCAGACCCTTACGTTCAACTGGGACACAACAGGCGTGCCGTTGGGCTTCTATCAGATCAGCGCCAACGCCACAATCCCCATCGATGACGATCCTTCTGACAACTCCTTAGCAGGCAATACTGAAGAAGTGCGAAAACCGCCCAAATGGTTCAAGAAGTTGCCTTACCCAGACTATGCGCCTAGCGGGATGCCCGATTTCGACGAGAAGCAAGACCTGTGGGGCGTGGGCGGTGTGTTCACATGGTGTGGTCCAGTGTCGGTTGCAAACTCACTCTGGTGGTTAGACTCTGAATATGAGTCGCTCTATTACCCAACTCCCGTACCTCCGCCAGCGATAAGCGACCACTTTCCACTGGTCACGTCGTACAACCCAACATCATGGGACGACCACGATCCACTGAACCTCGACTTCCTAGTCCACAACCTAGCTTTCCTGATGGATGCAGACGGAATGCGTACTCTCATATCGCATCAAGGTGTCAATTACATCGACATGCAGACAGGCATCTCACAGTACCTGCAGCAGCAAGGCGTCAACCCGATTGGCGACTGTGACGGAGACGGAGACGTAGACGATGCTGACATAGATATAATAGAGGCCGCCTACGGCTCAATACCGGGAGATAGCAACTGGGATATGCGTGCTGACATAGTGATAGATAACTGGGTAAACATATTTGACCTTGATACCGCTGCCGAACACTATGGCGAAAAAGGCATGTTCTACGAGCACACTGAAGACTTCCCAGAGTTCCCATGGATCGAAGAAGAGATATACCGATGCGAAGACGTCGTGTTGCTCCTCGAATTCTGGGTAGAAGTAGGTCCCGGAGAATGGACGAAGTTCTATGAAATGCCCAGCTTCGAAGCAGGACACTACGTCACATGCGCCGGAGTGAACTCCACGAGCTTTGAACTGCTAATCAGCGACCCGTGGTGGGATGCCGCTGAAGCAGGATGGCCTGGCGACGTGCCAGTTCCACATCCACCAGGACACCCAACGTGGTTCCACAATGACACACAGTTCGTCTCGCATGACGCCTACGGAGTCCTTAACTGGACTTCACCGCCATTGCCGCCGTCACCCTATGGTCCAAGCATAGAAGTCTGGGAATTAGTGAACTACCTGCAGCAGCTAGGCTACCCACCGAACTATCACACCTTCATCAGAGCTGCCGTCGTAACATCACCACTTGAATCTGATATCGCAGTGACAGACATGATAGTCTGCTACGGTCAAACCGTCATTCCACAAAACAGAACACGCGCCGTCAACATCAC
Source organism: uncultured Candidatus Bathyarchaeia archaeon (assembly GCA_964585455.1). Taxonomy (GTDB): domain Archaea; phylum Thermoproteota; class Bathyarchaeia; order Bathyarchaeales; family SOJC01; genus CAYGVX01. The sequence goes on from CAZPDY010000014.1 coordinate 10,195, forward strand.
AGTCACTAATGAAGGCCCGAACCCAGAAACCTTCACGCTCAACGTCTACTGGAACGACACAAACGTGATAAACAGCACAATTGTCTTGCTTGGAATCGGCGAAACCAAAACAATCACTTTAGACTGGTATCCGAACCAGACAAGGTACGCGTACTACAACATAAGTGCTTACGCAGCACCTCTTCCAAGCGAGTTTGACACGACGGACAACAAATACGTGTACGGCATAGTGGTTGTCGTGTGGCCGGGCGACGTGGACGGAAACAAAGACGTTTTCCTATTCGACGCGGTCAAAATGCTAGTGGTCTACGGCGTCAAGTTTGGCAGCCCAGGATATAATCCGAACTATGATGTAGACAACGACGGAAGAATCTTCCTCTACGACGCAGTAATCCTACTATCCAGCTACGGATACAAAGAACCATAACCCCTTTTTTCTCTTCTTTATGCTTGGGCATTAAGTGGTTTTGATTTTCGCTATTATTGTGCTTGTTAAGTTTTTTGTCTGTTTGAATGTGCTCTGGAGAAAAAGCGAGATTACGTTAGTTTAGGAGCCTTTTTCAGGCTGTTTTTGTTTGATGTTTCAAATGTTAAATGCTTTTGGGCTGTGTGAATAGAAAATAGAATCCTCTACCATAGGCTTTTTTAAGTAAACACCGACAATAACTGAGAGCACCGAGGAGAAGGAACTGTTGATTTCGCAACGTTCTCGTTCTCGGGAGCGCCGAGTGTGTGGCGTGATGAAACAAGTAACCAACCTTAAGGAGGAATGAAAGATGGACAAAAAATCGCTGGTCGCCATAATGCTTGTCATTTCTCTTATTGTCTCAGCTTTCGCAGCTGTCCTGTTAAACGTTCGCGGACTGCCACCAATACCAGGTGTCTCGGTCTACATAAACCCCGCAGACCAAACGGTACGACCTTGTAACAACTTCATAATTGGCGTAAACATTCAGGGTGTGCCTGCGGCTACTCCAATCACTGACTACGACTTCACGCTGTGGTTTGATTCTTCATTGATGACTCCCGTAACTGCACCGATTGATGGTGGTTTCCTACTGCCAACTGTGACATTCTCTTGGGAAATATTCAATCCAGACCCAAGCCCTATAGATCACCTACACTGTTGGGCAGTATCAGACGATGGCGGAGCCATAGGTGATGGAACACTGGCGATAATCACTTTCCACTGCGATGCACCAGGAGACTGGACATTCGGATTTGAGGGTTGTGTCCTTTCGTCTTTCGGAGACTACTACGTTCCTGAACTGCTGTATGCGGGTACAGTACATCAGACCGAGAGCCCTACTCATACATACATTGATCCTCCAGAATACACGGTTCCAGTATGTGTGCCCTTCCCAGTCAATGTGATGGTAAATGACGTCGTCGACCTGTACAGTTTCTCGCTAGTGTTGACCTACAACACTCAGTACGTGGATTGTATCGATATAGTTGACGGTGGTTTCCTACAACAGCCCACACTGGTAACACACAAATTAATAGACGAAGTTGGAGGAACGATAGAGTTCGACCTAACGTCTCAAGCACCTGGAGGAGTTGACGGTAGTGGCCCGCTTGCAAAAATCACCTTCCACTGCACTGGAGCAGGAGAAAGCATCCTAGTCATAAATCAAATATCACTCTACAACTCAGCAGGATTCCTGATCCCAACAACATCATCAAACGGAAGAGTCATACAACGTAGCTATTGGGAACCAACGAAACTGCAGCACATCGTAGAATTGCCATACACATACCACCTAGTTGACGTACCCTTCGTTCCACCTGGTACACCAGAGGGCTACATGGAAGTAAAAGCTGAACTCGAAGCCAAAGGATACGAGTTCTCTGTTGATTCTGGAGGAAGCAAGTATTGGGTTGAGTCATTCTTCGACGTTTACTTTGACCCAGGGTCAGATCCATTTGAAGGAATGATAACTTCCTGGTGGTCTGCTAACCTTCTGGAGGATGGCACGCGCGCTTGCTTGTTATCTGCCGAAATGGAAGACGGATCAGGCATGGCCATGGGCTTCGTTACGAACCTGCTACCCCCCGATCAGATTCCGGAGATTGACCCCTACATAATATACAACGCGGAGCCGTAC
>CAZPDY010000015.1:0-11876 GCA_964585455.1 uncultured Candidatus Bathyarchaeia archaeon
ATCCCACCCCCCGCACCCTTTTACTAGTAACGCTTTATAAGCTCGGGTTCCTAGACCATTGTGATGGTGGTCAAGAGCAAACAACTGACCGACCGGTCGATCTACGTCTACCTGCCTACTTTAGAGATGGCCAAAGAATGGAAAGGGCTTGCCGAAAAGTCCAAGCTCCCGATTTCGCGTTTCGTAATAGAGCACGTAGAAAACTCGCTAAAGCAAGAGCAAAAGAAAGCATACGAGTCCCGCGCAGAACTTCTAAAGCAGCTGAAGGAGAAAGACGAGGAGATTGCCAAGCTGAGAAAGCAAATTCGGATGTACGAAATGCTCTCAGAGAACCAGGAAAAAGAGCTGAAAAAGTACAGGGCAAAGCCCTTCCAGCAAGACAAGTTTGAAGGGGTCAGGGAGTTTGACAAGGACCTCATCCATGTGCTAAAGAAAGAAGGCACGGTAGACAGCGACAAGATACTAAAGCTGCTTGATGTCGACCCCAAAGACACAGATATCGTCAAGGCTATCAACCGCCAACTTCATCTGTTTCAAGCCTACGAACTTGTAGAACCTACCCCTAGGGGCTGGAGATGGGTAGGTTGACCGCCGTTGAGCTCAAGCCCGCCGTTGATATCGCCAAACTGATGCAAGAGTTCGTAGAGGACTGCAAGGTCCGCCACCTAACAGACGAGACGATAGGCCGGTACAAGTCCCCTCTCAAACTTTTCTTCAAGTTTGTGGCTGAGAAAGACAAGTCTGTCTATGAAGTCGACAAGTTTGTCCTCAAGGACTTTATCCAGTATCGCAGAGGGCAGGACATCGACCAAAAGACCATCGAGAACAACTTTACGGCTTTATCGACCTTCTATGAGTTTTTATGCTTTGAAGGCTACACCTACGCCAACCCTGTCTTGCCTGTCAGAAAGCGCTACTTGAAGCGGTACAAGGACGACGATGATGGAGGAGATAACTTTGACGAGTCTGCTAGAAAGCTTGCTACTGTAGAGCAGATGGCCATGCTTGTCAACTCTATTCTGAGCGTGCGCGACCAGGCTGTTGTGCTGACCCTGGCAAAGACCGGCCTTAGGAGAAGCGAATTAGCGTCAATCGACATAGAGGACGACAATGGCGGGACAGGAAACGTCAACTGGGTTGAGCAGAGCATTACGTTGACAAGAAAGAAGTTCAAAAAGAGAAGCGGCAGGACCGTGTTCGTTGACGGCGAGACAGCCCGCGTTTTGAAGAGGTGGGATGCTCAGCGCAAGAAGCTTTATCCAAAGACAAAGGCGCTTTTTGTCAACGAATACGGCGAGCGCCTTGGCCGAAACGGCATCTACAACCTTGTAACAAAGTATGCACACGCAGTGGGTCTACATGAGCCCAAGTCAGATAGGATTGAAGACCATTTCAGCGCACACAACTGCCGGCACTGGTTCACCACTTGGCTTCGCAGAAATGGGATGCCCAGAGAGTTCATCAAGGCGCTGAGGGGAGACAAGCGCAAGGACGCTATCGACATCTATGACCACATCGATAGGGAAGAGCTGAGGAAGGCATACCTAGCTTTCATACCTCAGCTGGGCCTCGAATAATCCACACTATAAAATAAAGAAATGTGCAAGAAGTTTGCTACTGTGGACAAAATGTTAAATATATTGTACATGCAATACTGTTGTGCATGAATAACAACGCCGAATCCCAACGGAAGCCCGAAGATCCTCTGGATATGCTTACGAGGCACACCAACGAAGTCGCACAGGTGGTTGTAATGAGCATTGACAATTTCTTGGATGGAGAACTCCACAATGCAACAGGCAGGCCATTGGATGGGCTAGTTCAAAGATTTAGAGAGCACGAGTACGTGCAGCAAATTCGTCAAGGCTCGTTCCTTGCGTTGCCGTCAGAAAAAAGAGGCTCGAAATCCATCAAAATTAATGATGGTGGTCCGAAAAGGGCCAGCACACCTGAGGAGGAAAAAAGAGAAGCCCTTCGGTGGCTGGTGAATACTCTCTGTAGAAAGAAGTCTTAAGCCCTGATCGATCTTCGCTACAACTGTCCATACGATTTGGCAGCATACTTTCGGATTGGTTTCTAACCTACCGTGCATATGGTCCACATCGCATACAGCTAGGAACGATGATATCCGCCATCAACAAGATTTTGTAGGCCCCACAGCTCTACGGCTGAAGTGTCTATTGGGAGCAGGAGTATCCTTTTGCACTTGCTCCCTGCTCCATAATTTTGATGGGCGATGAAGCCTTTGTCCTCCCGTCGTGCGATTTCAATAAAGAGTATGTCGTCCTTGTCTGGTGGAATCTGCCTTACTGCCAGAATGTCCGGCTTTCCTCTTCCTCCCAGCATGGCAAGCATTCTGGATATCTCGCTTGGTTCCGTGCATACTTGGTACCCCATTTGCTGTAGTTTCTTTTTGCATGCAATGACCATGTTCTCGTAGAGGCTGTCTGCACCCTTTCGCATAATCTCGTTCTTGCAGGTATTGTTGCTCTCAAATGCCCCGGCAATCCACCATGCTGTGGCGTAATCTACTGAAGGATACTTTTCGCTGACCTTTGTGGCCGCCTCACCGATCGCAGAGCCAGTTTCAAGCAGCTTTTCCAACTTCTCACTTATCTCTTCCCAAGATATGGTCATCTGTTTCCGTCCGCGCCTTGACCTGTTGGGCATTAACGGCACGGTATCATTTGTTGATTATTTAACAAGAGTAATATCAGAAGTTGCACCAAATACGCGATTTGCTGTTTCTGAAATGAGACATGCACTGTTGGATATGTAGGTGGCCATTAGTGATATCGCAAAGGAAAAGTTGGCAAAAGATCACGATACAACGAAGTAATAATGTCATGAACTTACATCATTGAAGCCTTTTGAATTCATAGGTCTTTTGAAATTGAAAGGAAACCGGAGTGAGGAACAAAATTATGCTGATATCCCACTATATTTGTTCATGCAATTTACGTAAAAACGCCACGAATAGATATAAAATAGCTATAGAAACCAATATCAGCTCTAATTAATACTTGTTGCCATAAAACGATACTATGGTTGGTCTTGGAAAAGGCAAAGTTTGGGCGATCTCTGCTGCAGCCGTCTTTTCGTTAGTGTTACTGACTGGCATGATGTTGCCAGCCATGAACGTATCAGCTCAAAACACCGAAGAAATGGACAGTGCGACAAGAGTTGCGCTGAACAAAAAATACCTAAGTGAAGCGCGTGAAGCATGGCTCCAGAAAACGGATGAAGCGGAGAAGATAACACAATATGAAGATCAGAAAAAGGATGCAGTTAGCGAAGCAGACAGGTTAGCATTGGACGCAAAAATCCAGGAAAGTTTGGCAAAAATCGAACAGCTTAGCGCGCAAATACAAGCTCTGGAAGAGCTGAACAAAAAACTATACGTGATGGATCCTGATCTCAGAAGTAGATTATTTGCCGCATCAAACTTGCTATACAACAAGTACGTCAATCAGTCTTCGACGAGCTACATAGGCGAAAACCCTGTTGAAGATGTCTCGCCACTTCTCCTAACTAGGACCTTGGAGATTTTAGTCAATCCTGAAAAACTAGCTGTCGACAAGAGTAATCTTCCAGAGGAAACTGAAGTGGATGGATTCCCGGTAACCATAGAGTATGGAACACTCCAAGAGACTTCATGTGTTAGCGGCAGACAGAGTGAATGCAGACCTCTCGTAGCTGGAATTTCGGTTGCTGACCAAAGCTTGGCGCCTGATTTAAACACAATGGGATACAAGGCAGTGAGAAATGGTTACGTCGGGTTTGTGATCGCGGGACATACATCTACTGGTGTCCTGGCAAACATCGTGCAACCCCATAACGATAGCACGAAAACGGTAGGCGTTGTAGTGGTAGACGATCCAAACGTGCTTGACGCGGCCTTCGTAAAAGCGAATCCCGGCATCACCGTGACTGATGACATCTGCGCGGGGACAACGTCTTGTTCAACGTATTATGATGCAGTTAGCAAGAGACCCGACTCGCAGCAGACAGAGGGCACCTTCATAATCAAAGCTGGAGCTTCTGGCGGTAGTGACTTGGGTGAGGTATCCGTCAATTATCCTGACAGAAACAACATTAAGGCGTATGTCTGTGGTTGGGCGGGCGGAGATAGTGGATCAACGATATTCCATGAATCAGGCGGTAGCGGTGCAGACATATTTGGAATGATGCACCTCGCTTCTCCGACTACCTGCTACGTGTACTACTATCCACAAGACATCATCTATTCAAAAATAGGAGCCAACCCTGCCCTTTCGTAAAATGGTGATGAAGTGGCACTCCACAACTTTTTTTTATTACTAATCAGATTCTGGAGATGATGGTTACATTGTTACATTTTCAGGCGTTTTTCATGCTGACTTTTGTCTTGTTTGGATCTACAGCATTAATTGCAAATGCATCTGTCAGCAGCGACGATCAAGAAGGCTGGCAAACAAAACATGTGGTAGGAAGATTCTATAACGCAGACCCGCCAAAAGAGGACGAGATTTTCAAGTTCCAGTACAGAGTTATTAATGGAACGGTAGATGAATTCAAGATTGTACGAGGATCGGATCCTATTGTATTAGGCCAATCGTTTGATATCAAAGTGAGCAGCACCGCCGACGACGCGGTTTTTGAGGTCATGGTTCCGCGGAACTTTCCCTATACCAACTTCCCTTCTGATACTCCTTCTGGCATCGATAACTTTGATTTCTTTCCCAAGGGCGATGGAACTATAGAGTATACTAGGAATACAACTGATTGCTTCTTTGTTTTCTCAGTTCCGGTCACCAGCAGCATAGAGATGAGCCTAGCGATGACAGCCATACTTAATAAGTCTCCATATCATGGCGACGAAATTCCTGATGAGTGCACGCCAGAGACAGTGGTAGAAAACGTGTCAACAAAACCCGATGGCACTATTCGTCCTTCTCATCAAGTCGGTGCCGGCGTCGCGCCTGAAGATGTTATGTGTCCAAGTAGTCTTGAGCTTATTCTTAATCCAAAAGGAAAGCCATATTGCGCAACTGAAGCAGCAATCGAATTTCTCGATAGGGTCTGGAACAGGTAGAAGAGATTATGCTTTTGGTTTTGCCTGCATATTGAATTTAGAAATCAGATAGTGTAGCCTGCTCTGCTACTTTTGTTCGACGGCGAGCAAAAAGGCGTTGGCCCAAAGGAACCCGCTCACATATGAGATAATGAAGTCAGTTAGCCAAGAAGGTCCCTATTTGCAATATTCAAGAATATAGTTGCCTATACTATTACTCTCGGTCTGACTACCTCTTGCTATGCAACGAAATCAAAAGATAATTAATACTTGGCAAAAACCTGATTTTAATCGAAATCGGTCTAGACCGATTTCGTGGTTTCCTTCTAGTGAAGCAGCTCGTATTCTGGTGTTAGTACGATGTCTGTCTATAGAATCTACAATCGGGAGCGTCAAGAAGGCGTCGGCGGACGGCTAACCGACTATGGAGGCCACTGAACCGAACAAAACCGCGCTAAAACACCTTCATCTTAGCCAATTAGCCATTCACCGGCTAAGGAAGGCCTTGTAGGTAGATTGTTGCTTTTTTGACAAATAGTTTCATGCAGTCTCTTGAATGCCCGAGCTGGCGCATCTGACGGCGAAGGTGTCGAGAGCGATATAGGATATCCCCAGGGGAGATTGCACGTCCTCCTGGTCATGCAACTGCCCCTTCAGACGAACCTCATGCACTGTCGCTGGAAATTCATGTACTCAAATACAGGGCACTTTCAAGGGCAGGCAGACCAGATTAAAACCAAGAACTGCTCCCTTTGGCCATTGGCAAAAAATGATCAGTCTGTGATAGTCATGATTGCAAAAATCACTCTAGTCTTTGAGAAACTCTTCTGCAAGCTTTTTTCGTATCTCTTTGTCGCTGAGCCCTTGACGCTTTAGCTGCATTGACCTTTTTCTTAACAGTCTGGCCAGCTTTTGCTCTACAGGCCGGCTGATCCTTTCCGCCTGTTCTGTCTCTCTGAGCTCTTGGAGGAAACCTGCAGGTACGTTCTCTTTGAGCTTTTTCTCGACTATTCGGAGTAGCGTCCTTGGTGGGAGCGACTCTACCTCCCATGCCCGGTTGCCGAACTTTTCTACATACCCTTTGGATCTGCTGTCTTTTCTTTTTGTCCTGATGGCAGGCAGCCTGTATCTCTTTACCTGCTGCATGGTAAGCGCAATCCTCTCAATTTCAAGGCCAAGAGACTCCATTTCATGGCGTGTCACCTCGTCTATCCTCAATCCTGACGGGTCGTGGTCTCCAAGAAGGAGCACCTTTCTTACTCCCCTTTTTCTGGCTCTTTGGAGTGCCTTTCTGAACATTGTCAGCGAGCCAAAGCCCCTTTGCGCAAGTATTGGAACATGGTACTTGGCTGCAAGCTTTTCCAAGAAATGCTCCAGGCTTGACTTTTCAACCCACAGCTCTATTTTTGCGTCCGGCATCTCTGGCATCCTTACCTGCCTTGTAGGATCGTCAAACTTTTCTTCAATGTCTGGAAAAAGTCTTCGAAGTTTCTTGAGCGAGTACCCAAGCCGTTTATAGAATTTCCGGTCATTGGGATACCTGTACAGAGACACCAGCCTGTAAAATAACATCCTTACTGTTATCGACGAATAGTGGCGCAGCGTGTCCAGAACTCTGAGCCTTAAGAGGAGCACTCCTGCAGTTTTAGATATGCCTGCGACTGACTGTTTTTTGTGCTCGTCTAGCTTTGGTAATTTTGACAGTATGTCTTTAACGGCAGCCGAATGATGGCCGTCCTCTCTTCCTCGTGCTCTGGGTCTCTTGCTTTTCAATGGACGATGCCCTCCCCAGCCTGCCTTCTGCGCTTGGACGCCGATACTGTGGGACTGGAATTGGTATCTGTGTAGCGCCTTGTCGTTATTTTCCGCTCGCCACGTCGTCTGACTCTGATAGTTCCGTCTTCCAGAATCAGCACTCCAACATGCGAGCCTTTGACAAGCGCACTCTTCCATTTCAAAATCTGTTCTTTAGAAGTGCGGACAATGAAAGAAGCAACTAGCGTGATAGACTGCTCCTCAACTTTTTCTACCCTGCCGGTGACCTCAGTCCACGGCTCTATTTCGCGGCTTGAATTGAAACTGTCTGAATCCGTCGTTTCTGGCTGGATCGAGTCAGTCATCATCAGACAACCTAGCGCCGTGCCAATCGCATATGCTCATGGCAAAGTTTTGCGCGCACCCATTAGCCAGCCAGATGACAGAAAACAATAATGCAGAGCCTGCTTCTATCCCGAGTTAGCGAGCAATGGATCTGGACTCGATTTCAAGGTACACGCTAAGAGACTTCACTGGCATCGCCGTATTGAGGACGCTTCTTTGGAAGGAAAGGCCTCTTTCTGTCGCAGAAATGGTGGATTCCTATGAGCATATGTATCCAGATTCTGCTGAAAGGAGGAAGAACAGGAAGTCAAGAGAAGGGGAATACCGCCGTGCCCTGAACGGCAACAAAAAGTATCCCGGTCTTTTGAAGAGAAAGTTTGCGGTGCGAGTCAACAGTGCTCCAGGGCATGACGATACTTTTCAGATAACAAAAGATGGTATCCAAGCACTTACAGTTACCGAGACGATATCGTATTTCATGAATATGGCTGAAAAGCTGTTCCTCACAGAGAAAACAGCACAGCAGCTATTCAACCTCGTTGAAAGACGTAGATACGTTCCAACTGAGCAGTTCGGCATGGGAGTGAGCAGCATAAGCTTTGGAGATCCTAATCCTGCAGATTGGGAAGAGATTGTGAGGGAGCAGCTAGACCTTGAGAGGGAGCTATCGGAAAGCTATCCCGAAGTATTCAAGATGTGGAAGAAGGGCAATCTAACTTTCGAAATGGCAAGGAGCATGAGAGAATCGACTCTCTCGGCGTTGAAGAAAAAGTTTCCTCGTGCCTTCAGCTCTTGGATTGTGGGTCTCCCGGGAGGTCTGAGGGATGAGCTCAAAGAAAAGAGACTTCGATGGGAAGGAAGCGATGATGCCCAGAACGTGGCACAGTATACGACTGCCGTACGCAGGATTTGGCAGGAATCAAAATTACGACAGAAGGATTTTCTGAACTTGTAACGTCCTCCCACCTTGGCCATAAGTTAGGCATTCTCGTTTTTCAATTTGATACAATCAATCCTTAGCTTAATGAAGGAGTAACACCTAATCTGAATTTCCCTATGTTCAAGGTCACTGATACCCTTGCCACCCACGGTCTTGGAGAGACCACGTATCCAGCCAAGGGCCTGCAGGAAGGTTTCTTGGGCGAGACAGACTTTTGGATAGTCGACGTGAGGGACATGCTAGACGAAAGCCAACCAGTTGATGTCTACAGGCAAAAGATAGACTACGCCATTTCATGCCTTGAAAAACACGGCAGGATTGTGGTATGCTGCGGAGCGGGCCAGAGCAGGAGCCCTGCCATAGCCATAGGCGTCCTTATGAAGCGCTACAGCATGGACTTTTACGATGCGTACAATCTGGTTAGAGAAAATGTGCCAGTGGCGCAGATAGAGCCGTCACACATCAGAAGGCTAAAAGAGCTGTTTGATGTCGGGCTGCCTTAGCAAGGAATCGGTGAGAACCTACCACGATTCCATGTCCGAAACATTCCTGACCTTTCTGATGCTGCCTGCTATCATCCGCCTGCACAGACTGAGCAGCTCGGCCTTTTTACCTAGCTCAAAGGTTTTCGATGCGGCGTATCTGCCGTGCATCATGCCCTGTGCGTCCCATGTCATCAGGAGAAAATCGTCTCTCCGGCGCTGACCGTACACGAGGCTTTCATCGCCCGGCCTTGGTGTAAGATCATACTCTCTTCTTGGACAGACAAGCATGCCTGCGTCAAAATATCCGCTCGGCGCGTACCTCTCAAGCTGATCGTATCCTCCCGAGCCTTCTGGGGCGGTATCTTCAACTTCTACGTATACGGATAGCTCGTCGAAGGTTGCCCTCTTATCGGTTGTGCCTCCATGAAGTCCGCCCAAGAAAGCCGACAATTCGATTTCGTGCAACCACCCTCCGTATCGTATCAGACCTTCTCGCATAAGCCGGTTCTGAAAGTCGCCAAGCTTGACTGCCACCAAATCAGGCACACCTCTTATGGGAAGGAAGTTGTTGGTTACGCCAAAGTCGTATTCGGGAAATATGATGTAACCCCGCTCTGCAAGGACAAAGCCGGCCAGAATGCCGTACAGTTCTTCTCCGCCCGTACAGCAGATGATTATTTCTGAAGGGTCATAGCCGTCTCCTTTTGCGTCACCAGCGGCATTTTTCATGTACATTGCGAGCTTTTCCTCTTCCGATTTCTTGCCGGCGCTAAAACTGTCATAGTCATGCTGTGGAAGCAGCATCACTGCCTTGCGTCCAGAAAGCGTCGGTTCATACTCCTTCAGAGAGTAAGCGCCCGTCCAGAACCTGATACCGTAATGCAGCGGCGTCGTGACTCGCCCGTCCCTTTCTGGAAACGCACTCCTACTTACACACAGTCCAAAGAGAAGCGCCAAATGATCCTGTTTAAACTTCAGGTAGATTCTGTCGTAGTCCCCCCTGATGTCGACTGCTTCCGGCTGCAGGCCAAGCGCAGAGGTGTTCAGCAGGCACTTTGCCTCGTATTTCCATATCGCATGCGAGTGAGGTATATTCCTGTATGGATAATGGATAGACCATACGTTATCCAATTATCTAATAAACTTTCTTGGTTTTCTGACGCTTGTCTTCAGCCCTTGTCGGATAATCAGGAAGGTCCAAAACAGTATGTGAACGTCAAGATACCGCAGGAGCTTGTGGAAGAGATTGAAAGGCTCATCAAGAAGAAAAAGCTGGGCTACAGGAGCAGGGCTGAGTTTGTCATCGAAGCCTGCCGGGAAAGGATTCTGCGGATAAGAGAATCCCCGTAAAATTGTTACATATCCTAATATTCACCTAGTACCTATATGACCCATGTACGGACCATGCTCACGAAGGCAAGACTCTTGTCTGCGGTGGCAGTGGCGCTACTTGTTGAATCCGCCGGGGCATATTGGGATATTTCCTACCATTCTCTCAATGAAGTTGATACGTTCTTCCAGCCCGCCCACATGCTCATCTATTCAGGAGCGGCAGGTGCTCTGGCCTTCGGGCTTGTCATGGCTGTAGTCCACAAGGTAAAGCGCTTTGCAATCCTTTCAGCAGTCATTCTGGCCGCAGGCTATGCGGACATGCAGTGGCATGAAACCTTCGGGTTTGACGGCCTCTTGTCTCCTGTGCACGTGGCGCTGATGGGAGCCACCGCCGGACAGGCAGTCGCCGTTTTCCGCATGGCCTCTACGGCAAGAGCAAAGACCTTTGCACTTTCAGCCGTGTGGCTGTCGTTTGCCTTTGCGCTGTTCATGTTCTCTCTTCCTGCCAGCAAGACCGAGGCATTTGACTTTAATCCGCCGGCCCTGTTCACCCTCGGTTTGGGCATAGTAGCCTTTCCTCTGCTATCGCTTCTGGTCATGGGGCAGGCAAAGGCCAACGGTATCCGGCCGGTGATCGTGACTGCAATCTACACCGGCATCATATCAATTGCGACGCTTGCATTCAACCCGCACGTCAGCTGGATAGTGCCGCTTTTCCTGCTTAACGTGGCAGGCGCGTACGCCATAGAGCGGTGGGAAGTAGCCAAGCTCTTTGCTGGAGCCGGCTGGCTTTTGACCTATGCACCTTTTTCCGCGTTCGTAGTTGGCTATGGTCTGTATGGTCAGGTGGCAGGAGTCGAGCAATTCACTGACATGGCCATCAAGACCCAGTGGGCTATCCCTCTCATGGTGTCGGCCGGAGGGTTGGTTGGTCTCTTGTTATCGGTAAGAACTGGACTGGCGTCAAAGTCATTCTGCTCGATTGTCCGCAGATAACTCTGCTTAGAAACACGATCTTACCACGGATTTCAGCTTCCTGACTGCATTCTGCCGTTCCCTTCTGGTAAATCCTCGTTTGTTCAGCAGGGCATCATAATACTCGAAAACATCGCGTATCTTGGCTCCTTCCTTGCCCAGGGCGTATGATGCCCAAGTATCAGGATTCCCGACCCTGTATCTGCTGAAAGGGGTCCGCATCACAAAGAACCTCGTACTCTCGTGATTTGCGATCCTGACAGGCCGGTATCCAACAAGTGGCAGGTCTACAGTGACTACTCTGACCTTCTTTCCGTTATCAAGCAGTCTCTCAAATTCAGCCACTTCGTGAGCAGTCCTCTCGTGACCTTCGTATATCACTGTGGCATCTGACACGTCATAGCTGAAGTAATCGGCACAGTAAAGCTCAGTCCGGTCAAGCTGTTTCCTTGTCAACTTTCTCCTTGCTTCATTTACGGAACGACTGAATCTGGCAAAGTCCATCTCGATTCCCACTGCCTTCTTTGCTCTTGTTTTGCGTACTACATCAAATACAAGATAACCGTGGCCTGACCCAAAGTCATAAAAGGTATCATTTTTTGTTATCTTGGCAAGCTCTATCAGAGTGTTTCTTTCCTGCGGATTAAGTGCAGTCGCCGGCCCGATATCATCAGGTCTCCTTCCGATGATGTCCAATTACCATGTCGACAACTGTCTCCGAGTCTATAATATCTTGTGTCGCCGGTCCATCAGCCAAGAAGCCACGACAGGAAGTCGTCATCACAGCCCTTCTTACCACGGGTGTTACCCGGCGGGCAGTGCCTTGATATCATCTTCTTCTCAACATCATAGGTATCTAGGTTGCTCATAGTATATCCACTGATGAAGCACGCTCCAAGCGCATCGCCTTCATGCAGATGTTCTCGAGTTCTGCGTCGGAGGTCATTGGTTCGACCCACGTACCGCGTGGAGCCGTCGCAGTCTACTATCC
>CAZPDY010000016.1:0-11704 GCA_964585455.1 uncultured Candidatus Bathyarchaeia archaeon
ACGAAGGGCTGAGGGAGAACGCCGCTAAGCAAGGTGCTTACATCATGAAGCGGCTCGAGGAACTCGAGGAAAAAAGCGAGATCGTCGGCGACGTACGTGGAAAGGGTTTGATGATAGGCATAGAGCTCGTCGAGGACAAAGACAGCAAGAAGCCTGCTCCAAAGAAGGCGGAAGAGGTCATGAATCGAAGCTGGAAACGAGGCGTGGCAGTGATAACCTGCGGCAAGTCGACGATAAGGATAGCTCCCCCCATTATCATAACGCGGGAACTCGTAGACTCGGGGTTAGACATCATAATAGACGCGATTAAGCAGGTGGAGAAGCAGGGCTAAAAACCCTTTTTTCTTTTTTCTGCTGGAAACCTATTTAAACGATGATGTCAACTCTTGCTGATTAAGGAGACAGAGTAGTGCCCGAATTGCGTTACTGCCGAAGCGGCTACTGGTGCGACACCGCTCTGCCTTTGATGAGTGGAGGCATGAAGGGTGAAATCAGGGGGAGTTCAAGCCATAGAAGAGGAGAGGGGAGTCTGACATGGGCGCGGAGAGCCTTAAGCGCCTTAGTCTCCTTCAGACGACTGAGCAAGCCCTACTTTCCTACCTCTTCAACTTCGGCGGCATAGTCGCAGGCTTGATCGTAGCGGCTTCTCTGGGTCTTTTCTCTAGTGAACCTTGGATCATCGCCCTGTATCCCGGGATTGTCAGCATCAGGGGCGTTATCGGAGGGCTCTTCTCTGGACATTTGAGCACAGGCTTACATTTAGGCCCCATTCCAGCGAGCCTCTTTGGAGGAAACACGAAGAAATTTTACTTGCTGTGGAGCACGATCATAGTCTTAACCCTGGAGAGCAGCATTTTCTTGGGACTCGTGGCGATGCTTTTCAACATGGTTTTTCTGGGAGTAAGCATCTTTAACGCACCTGTAATTTTCGGCACGTTGACTGCGACCATGGGCATTTCAATATTGGTCATCTCTCCCCTGACGATGATTATCTCTTTTTCTTCGTTCAAGAGGGGCTTAGATCCAGACATCGTCGTCTATCCCATAGAGTCGACCATGGCGGACATGCTCGTGACCCTCTGCTACGCTCTGGTGTTAAACGTCCTATTCTTTGCGGACCTAGGGTGGCTCGCCGTGTCGCTGATCTGCGTCGTCTTCGTGGGCGTTGTTCTGCTCCTTTTCTTAAAGAATAGGAAAGAACCCGAATTCGTGAAGACCATCAAAGAAACCCTCTACACCATGATAATCGTAGCTTTCATAGTAAACATAACGGGCTCTGTGCTCTCTTGGATTAGCGGAGTCGTGGGTCGACGACCGGAGGTTTACATCGTTTATCCTGCGCTCATAGACACGATGGGGGATGTCGGAGCCTTAGTGGGGTCGACTGCCACGACGAGGCTTGCTCTGGGAACGCTCGAGCCCTCCTTCAAAGCGATAAGGAATCACAGGAATCAGATAACTGGAGCTTGGACGGCCTCAGCAACAATGTACGTGGTCTATGCACTTATTGGCTCTCTCTCCCAAGCCAACGTGAGTTCCCTCTCAGCCTTAAGATTTATCGCCCTGCTCTTAGCCACGAACGTTCTTGCCGCAGTCTTCATGATTTGTATCTCCTTCAGTGTAGCAATCCTCACTTTCAGGAGGGGTCTCGACCCCGACAACTTCGTCATTCCCGTAGAAAGCTCGCTGGCTGACACTTTGACAACGGTTTCGTTATTAATCATGTTAGGTCTGATTGGAGGGTTTTGAAAATAGCAACAAATATCTTATCCTCACGCAGTATTAATTTCCAGTGGCTTCCACGTTGCTGGAGTGTTCTTTGACCTATGGTGAAATTGGAGAAGATTGAATACAGACCCGTCTCGGTGCAAGATTTGCTGGTCGAGATCAAGGATCTGTCTGAGCTGATGATAGATTTGGCATACTCGGCGGCGCTCTTCAACAACAGAGAATTAGCAGAGGAAGTTTTAGAGCTTGAAAAACGCGTGGACACTTTGGCGTACCTCTTAGACATGAACACAATGATTGCAGCCAGAGACGCCAAGGACGCCGAACACTTAGTGGGCGTTTCAGTAGTGGCATCGGCGGCTGACAAAATCTCAGACGCAGCCGGAGACATAGCAGTCATAGTGACGAAGAACATATGCGTCCACCCGCTTGTCCGCCATGCTTTTGAAAGAGTTGAAGAACAGCTTATCCGAGTGGAAATCACTCCCAACTCCATACTCGTTGGAGTGTATCTTGACAAGCTAGGGTTGGCTGCACGCTTCGGTGTGGACATCATAGCGATTAGGCGAAATGAAGACTGGATAATAAACCCCAAAGAGACAGAAAGGCTGGAGAAGGGCGATGTCTTGATCGCCCGCGGAGCACCAGGGGGCATTGACGAACTGAAAGGACTCGCCGAAGGAGCCATCAAGAAGTTGGAGGCGTGAAGTTGACTGAAGAGAAGAAGTTTGAAGTGATTGTGGACAAGCTTGTCTGTCTGAAGGACACTTCCGAACTAATGCTCGACTTGGCGTATTCTTCGCTCTTGTTGAACAGCCAATACCTCGCCGAAGAAGTGCAAGCCCTCGAAGAATGCATGGACGAGCTTCACACAGAGTTCGAGCTGCTCGTCCTCTCGAGCGGGTTCACGCCCGAAGAATCAAAAGATTTCTTGGGGCTAATCAGGCTCGGCGTCATCACAGAAAAAATCGCTGACGCCGCAGCTCAGATAGCCGAAGTGGTTCTTAGAGAGCTGAAGCCTCACCCTATCTTGAAGATGGTCATCGAAGAGGCAGAAGAGACAGTCGCTCACACCCAAGTGTCGCCCAAATCCCCCTTGGTGGGGAAGACCCTCCGCCAGGTCCAGATACACGAAGAAACGGGCATGTGGATTCTAGCCATCAGAAGAGGCAAGAACTGGATACGTCCACGACCCAACACGACGATAGAGCAGAACGACGTCCTCATAGCTTCAGGGTATGCTGAGGGCAAGGAAGACCTAGAAAAACTTGCCTCACCCAAAACCTAGACACCGACAAGGCCCACAAATATTGGGAGCCTATTAGGACGGTCTAGTCTAGGCGCAGAGCACACGCAAACACAGCGAGGCGCTTAGGTGTACTCTCTAAAGGTAAAATTGCACTTTGTACATCGGAAGAACTGCGTCGACGACTCGTCGCTCCCCCTCGTCTGTACCTGCCAGACAAACGCTAAACTGTTCCCACACTTGGGGCATTCCACTCTCACGGTGGGCAGAGTCCGCAGCTTCTGCTCCTCCTTCCCGATCACCGCGATAGATTCTTGGAAGGGCTGAGGCTCCTTCACGATCAGAGGAACGACAACTTTCCCCTCTCCCTCAGGCTTCTTCTTAAAACCACACCTCGGACAAACCCACACCACCGTCTCTTTCCCCTTCTGTTTGGTGGCCACAAGTCTCTTACCGCATTTCACGCAAAACTCCACAGTCTTTCACCATACCCGTTCCTTCTCCGTCACCTCCGAGTCTTAAAAATCTTTTCCAATTCCAATAAATATTACAGCTACTCCTCTAACAGACCAGTCAGTCCAGAAGCGATAAGATGCGCCACCCGCAATGCCTCGGGAACGTTGCTGCGAGTGGCGGTGCTCTTCACGATTCTCCTCGCAACGTCCACCTCAACTCCCGCCACCTGCATGAAAATCGCCTCTTCTCCTGGGCGCGTCGCAACCCTGACGATTCTGTCCGCGTTCCTTATCGCTCTCCACCTTTCCTCCGCGAAGGGCAGGTTCTTCAACGCTCTCCGAATGTCGCCGAAGTCGGGCTTTTCCCGAGTCAGAGCAATCACGGGCAGACTGGTTATCTCGAATAGCTTCATGGTGTCAACCACGTTGAAACCCGCAAAAGTCACGCCATCAAGCATGACCACTCTCAACTGCCCATAGTGTGGCGAACGCGTTATCATCTCCGCGATCTTCTTGGTGGCGTCCAAGCCGTCTATCTCGACTCGTGTCCTCATGACGCCGTCGAGCCAGTATCCACCCCTGAAAACCACTCCGATAACATCGCACTTCCCCCTTGTGTGGGGAACGAACACTCCGTCGTCGACACCGACAACTCTAATCTCAGGTTTTACGGAACGAAGTTTTCTGGTCTTCACTCGTAGCCATCCTCTTTTAACTCTCTTCATGGTAACAAAAAATAAACGTTATCATAGGGCACCCTTCATAAGAAAGGCTGACGAAAAATGCCAACCCCCAAGAAACGATTTCCCTTCACACCAACCTACAAGAATGTGCAAGAGATTCTCGCGGACCACAACCTCGCAACTCTGGGTGACGCCTACGTCAACTTCGTCTACTCCCTCCACCTCTCCATGAAGACAGGAAGACCAACAGGAGCTAAGGTCGATAGCCGCTTGCTCTCCAAAGCCCTAAACCAAGCGGGACTAAGGATACTATTGCCCTCAAGAGTGGACCGCCACAAGCAAGCAGACGCCGCTGAAGCGTTGCTGGTTTACCTGTGGCTCCAAGGATTGACGACGATCAGAGAAAACGTGGAGACACTGAAGGCGCATGAGGACATCGCGGAAGCGTTCAGTCTTCTAGTTTCCAGAGCAGTAAAGACCCTAAACTTATCATAGTGTGGTTGCTAGCCTTTCCACTCTTTCAAAGCCTTGTTGAACGCTGCTCGAAAAGCTTCGGTGTCCTTCTGCACCTCTCCCACAGCGTCGCGAAGTAGGATTTCTGGCTTGCTCCGCGTCTTCGTTCGGACGTAAATCACCGGGCTCGAAGTGAGGGGGTGTGGAACACGGTACCCCGCCAAGTCTACTCTCTCGTCCTCGAGCAATGCTTTCTGAATAACGTTACAGAACGTGTGACCTTCTCCCTGAACCTCTATCTTCAGCTCCTTCCCCGTCTTGTTCAAGACCTTCACTTGCATCTTCAACTCCTCCATTAAAGGTCTGCTTTTCCGTAATCTAAAGCGACACGGCGTTTTTCAACGTTTCCACAGCTGGGGCACTGCATCTTATAACGCTTCTGCTGTAGCATGTTTCCGCACCGCGAGCAGAAAGCATACAAGACTCCGAGGTTCTTGTCAGAAGTCGAGAGATGTAAAAGTCGGTTCTTTTCGCTTATCACTTCTGCCCGAATGATGTCTCCGGGTTTGCACGCGTCGTGGATGGATTCGACGTAAGACATGCTGATGTCCGAAATGTAGAGCAGCCCCGAGAAAACGCCTGACAACTGTTCGTTTCCTATCTTGAATATTCGTATTGCCGCGGCTTTGTTCTGGAGGTTTGAGACTTGTCCAGTCAGCACACTACCGACTTTTGGCACTTTTGCTCCATGAACCGTGGGGTAAACCGACACCGTCTTGTTCTGCATGTCCAAGAGTGTGCGTCCACTGACTTTGGCGTAGATTTTCCCCTCCTCGACGTAAGTGCCTTGACCTGGGGAGAACTCCTCGATTACTCCTAAACGTTCTCCTGGCGCCACAAACTGCCCACTTTGTCTTTTTGAACTAGTTTTGCTCATGTTTTTTCCTCACAAAGCTTGAAGAGTTACGGATGATTACGTTAAGCTTGAGTGCTCGTTATTTTTCCATCGGGCTCCGCAATAAACTTTTTGATTGAATAGAAATCGCTAAATCGCTGCCAACGCATGTATTCTTAGCAGAGTTGCTGTTGCAGGTTCAAAGGAGAATGGCTAGAACGGTGTACGAAGAGAAATACTTCGTTGGCGAATGCAGTCCCATCCTTTTCGGCTATGCTTCCATTTTCTATCAACTGAATGCGTGGTTCAGGTTTCGAAGAATCGCCTCATTTATCAGAAGACACGGCGGTAGCGGAAGGATACTGGACGTCGGATGCGCGCTGGGGCACTCTCTGAGCAGATTCGGCTCTGCTGGGTTTGAGGCGGTTGGATGCGACATCTCGGCATGGGCAACGGGAAAGGCGAAGAAAATGAACCCCCGCTTAGCCATCGTTAGGGCAGACGCGCTCTTTCTGCCGTTCAAGTCGAGAGCGTTCGACGTTACGACGACTTTCGAGACTTTGGAGCACTGTCCTAACGTGGGTTCGACTTTGAGCGAAATAAAGAGGGTAACCAAGCCAAAGGGCATAGTGGTCGTCTCGGTTCCCACCACAGATCTAAACAACACGCACGGAGACAAATCCCACATGTGGCACATGTCGCTTGAGGAGTGGTTAAACTTGTTGGGAGAACACCTCAGAGTCTTAGACGTGGAGTTCTTCATGAAATTCATGAAATACCTCGACGTAAAGACGTGCAATACGTTCATAGCGTTGAGGAACGAGAAAGCTGCACAACCATAATCAGGCTTTTTCTACTACGTAAAGATCGACGGGAAATCGATGCTTCTGTTTTCTGTGAAAGTCGAACATGTGGGGAACCGTCATCCGCATGGTGTACACGGCTTTGATTCTTCCACCGTTCTTTTCGATGAAGCTTTTCAGGAAGGGGTTTGGAGGAACTGGGAGATGCTGAGCAGTGCGCCCTCTTCTGATGAGCTCGCTGTCTTCTGTGCTGCTTCCCTTGTGTAGCGAGTAGACGTGCTTGCCGATTTCGAGGGCTTTTTCCAAAAATTTTCGGTCGGCCTTCCTTCTCTGCACGCCAAAGGGAGGGTTCTGCAATACTGTGTCGAAAGTTCCGTTGATGGCTGCGATTTCAGCGGTTATCCACTGAATTCTGTCTTTAACGTCCAGTTTTTCGGTGTTTTTCCTAGCTGTTCTTATGGCAGTGCTGTCTATGTCCACGCCGAGAGTTTCTTTGGCTCCTAGGAGGGCGCTGCCTATGGCGAGTCTTCCCGAGCCACATCCCAAGTCCACCACGTTTTTGCCTACGATGTCGTCATACGTGTATGTGGCTAGGTAGAGTATTTCTGCGGCGACGTCTGGCGTTATCGTGTACTGTTCTAAGTATGCTTTCGGAGAGGGGTGTGGCTCTGTTTTTGAGAGAGCAATCTCTAAGTCGCGCTTTCGAACCAGCCTTCTCTGCATGGTCTCTCCCATTCTAACTTGCCCAGAGCTACTAACATCTCGTTGGGAGTGAGCAGTGGTTTACGGAACCTTTCGGCATCATCTAGCGATAGTCTCGGGCACGCGGTGTTTACGAAGGCATCTATCGTTGGAAATTGTATCAGAGCTTCTGGGGTAATCTCTCTCAGAGCAAAGATCGTCGCTTCTCTGCCCACATCTTCCACGAGCTTCTTCATTTTCAACGCTTCGTCGAGTCTTTTCTGCCCAGCCTTCAGCCCCACTAGAATTCCTATCGTCTTGGCTTTCTTAGCTTCGCTTATGTTTGCCCAACGTTTCTTAAGAATTAGTGCAGCCTCGTCTTCCACTGTGAAAGCTCTTGTTTCATAAGGGTCTGCTACTATCGTTGGCTTTGCCGTGGCCAACGCGACGCCCAACGCGTGGAACCTGCCTCCTCCAACGAAGAGAAAGGCGTCTACTTCTTTCGCCACTGCCTCTGCGTTGCTGTAGTCGCAGCCTATGACTTGCCCCGCATACTTCAACCGCCCCGCGTCCCCGACTGCTACAGATTTGCCTGCCTCTAAGAGCACGGCTTTCGCTTCGTCCAGCTTGTGCACGTGCTGAACAGTGGTAACTAGCCCTATTTTTTTCCACTTTTTCAGTTTGGGAATTGCCTCCTGTACAGCTTTTTTGACGGAGCTCTTCGCTTTTGCTTCGATGTAGAGCGTTTGGAACGCTGTTTGTTTCAGCATCTCACTGTGTCCATAATGAACGATTAAGTCTGCGCCGAGCCTTTCGGCTTCTAGCACTGCTAAGTCACAGGCACCGTAGCACGGGTCAGCAGAAACAACCGCGAGGGCACCTGCCTTTTCAACTACCGCCGCCAGTCTAGGACCATGGGGTTTGAGTCCTTCAGGAAGCTGTATGAGGACTAGCTTGGCTTTCGTGATGCGAACCTCTTCTCCGAGGCGCTTTTCTTCGAGGTCAAACGTGGATTGGGGCATGCTTGGATTCTCTTTGAAAAGGTGGTTCTGTAAAATAAAGAAGTTCCTACCTAAGAGTCCATTCCAAGTCGCTCGTGGCTTTGTTCTTCGGTTTCTCCACGTTCCTCTCATGACTCTTCGCGGCGTGTTCGAGCAGGATTTTCTGTTCGATGCTTGCAACTAATTGTCGCGTCCTGACTACGGCGTCGTTGTTCACGGAGATGCTGTCGATGCCGCAACGAACTAAGAATTCAGTAAAGTCAGGCAGGTTCGAGGGTCCTTCACCGCAGATTGAGACTGTAACGCCGTTCTCGTGGGCTACTCTGATCAGATGCGCGATTATGCGCTTAATCGCGGGGTCTCGTTCGTCAAAGTATCCCATCTGTCCGAGTCTTTCAGAGTCCCTGTCTATCATTAAGATGCCCTGGGTCATGTCGTTAGAGCCTATGGAGAAGGCGTCGCAGAGCTTCGAGAATTCGTCCGCCATTATCGCTATGGACGGGGTCTCCGCCATGAACCACACCTGAAAGTCCAGGGAACTTTCCAGCCCTTCCTCCTTCATGATTTTGAGGCATTTTTTTGCTTCCCACAAGGCTCTTATTACGGGAAGCATGACCCAGACATTCTTGAGCCTCCATTCTTCTCGGCATTTGCGGATGGCTTTACACTCCAGTCTAAACGCTTTCTCGTACCATTGGCTTATGTAGCGGCTTGCCCCGCGCCACCCGAGCATGGGGTTGGCTTCTTCGATCTCGTATTTCTCGCCGCCCTTCAAGTCTCGGTACTCGTTCGTCTTGAAGTCGCTGAACCTAACGACTACGGGTCTGGGCTGAATCGCTCTTGCAACCGTGGCTATGCCTTCTGCGAGCTTGCCAACGAATTTGTCTCCTTCGCCCTTTTCCAGCAGGTACACTGGGTGTTCGCCGATGGAGCTTGCGAGGATGAACTCTATGCGCATGAGTCCTATGCCGTCGAAGGGCAAGTCCTTGTATTCATCAATCTTCTCGGGGACGCCGAGGTTCATGAGAATCTTCGTGGCTGTTACGGGCGCCGAGCTGATTACCAGTTGGGAAGTGGTGGTTGCCATCGGAATCGTCGGCTCTTCAAGCCTCGGTATTATGCCTTCATAGACTACGCCGTTTCGAGCGTCCACAGTGTATTCCTTACCCGTCTCCATCGTCTTTGTAGCGGTCTCCGCTCCCACTATGCAAGGTATCCCCAACTCTCGGCTTACGATTGCCGCGTGAGCCGTGACACCGCCCTTGTCTGTCACGATGGCGCCGGCAAGTTTCATGTACGGAACGAAATCTGGGTTCGTCATGGACGTGACGAGGATGTCTCCTTTCTTGACCAGTCTTGAGGCATCTTCGGGTGTGAAAACGATTTTTGCCACGCCGAAGCCTATGTCTCTTCTACCCGCTGCGATGCCTCGGGCGACTACTTTCATCTCTGAGAGCTGCTTCGGTGGTGCGGCAACTTCTAATTTTTTTCCCCTCTCTACGCTCCAAACGGTTTCGGGTCTCGATTGTACGATGAAAATGCTTTCGGGAAAGGCCAAGTCGCGGTCTATTGCCCATTCGATGTCTTGGGGCTTGCCGTAATGCTCGTCGATTTGAACGCCTAGTTGAGAAAGTCTGCGGATTTCTTCATCGTTGACGCATGGTTTCTCCTGCCTGTCTGCGGATACCTTGGCGTGCTCTGTTTGTCCTGTCTTCGGGTTGCGGATGTACTCTACAGTCTTTTTGGCTATTCTTCGGTCGACTATTTCGAGGGTTTGTCTATTTACTTCAAAATGGTCAGGGGTTTCTGCTCCCGAAACAACTGCTTCGCCGAGTCCCCACGTGCCCTCGATGACTATCTTGTTTCGTTCACCTGTTACGGGGTTTATCGTGAACATTACGCCTGCTGAACGGGCGTTTACCATTTTTTGGACGCCCACGCTTATGAGGACTTGTTCGTGCTTGAAGCCTTTTTTGGTTCGGTAGAAAATCGCCCTCGGGGTGAAGAGGCTTGACCAGCATTTTATCGTCTTTTCGATTAATTCGTTGGGTCCTTTAACGTTAAGAAATGTTTCTTGTTGCCCTGCGAAAGAAGCGTCGGGCAAGTCTTCCGCGGTTGCGCTGGAGCGAACAGCCACCGAAACGTTTGTAGTGCGGGTTTTTTTGCTCAGCTTTCGGTAGGCGTCTCTTATTGCTTCTTTTATTTCTTGAGGCGCTTTGGCGGCGTCCATGAGTTTTCTGGCTTTCTTGGAGGCTTCTTCGTACTGTTTAGGGTCGTCGGCGTCGGTGACGGTTTCCTCGATGATCTGGAAGATTTTTTGGGCGATTTTTGTCTTGGTTATGAATTTTTGGTATGCGTGGGCTGTTATGGCGAACCCTGGAGGCACGGGGATTTTGGCTTGCATCATCTCTCCCAGGTTTGCGTTCTTGCCACCCACTAGGGAGATGTCTTCTTTCGTCAGTTCTTCAAACCACAGTATGAGCTTCTCGTTTCTTTGGGCATTCATCCGCCTAGTCTCCTACGTTTTCGATCGTTATGCGGCAGGGTGTGGGCAGTTTTGCTTGGCCGAGTTTTAGGGCTTGTTTTGCTATTTCTGCGGCGTCTTTGTTTACGCCTACGATTATTATGGTTTGGTTAGTTTTCACTCGTGCTGCGGTTCCGAGGGGTTTTCCGAAGGCTCGGCGCATGCCGTCTTGGAGTCTGTCTTCGTGGGCGCCGAAGATCATTTTGTTCTCTCTTAGGATGGCGTGGGGGTAGGGTACGACTTGTAGGAGGTAGTTGTTTCCGAGTTTTTCTGCCAAGAAGCGGTTCGAAGCCATTCTTGCTGCTTCTAGGGCGTTGTGGCGGATTTGGGCGGTTTCTAGAGTGATCAGTTGAGCTTTGACGGGATATTGTGTTTTCGTGTCTCCCATAGTGAATTTGGTGATCTTTGAAGGGGGTGAGCTTTTAACGTACTCTTTTCTCGTGTAAGGTTGACCTTTCACGGCGCGGTAGTTTTTGGCTTTCAATAGGAGTTCCCCTTAGTGTAGCAAGTTTTGTGATATTTAAAGCGTTTGTTGAGTTTGTTTATGGGTGTTGTGGATTGAGAATATGGATTCTTTATCATTTGAGCGGCTTGTTTTGTTGCCATTTTTGGGCTAGTTCCTCGTAGTTTGGGAAGGCTTTTTTGAGGATTGGAATGTACATTTGCTTCTCTTCTTGAGTAAGGTATTGGAATTGGTAAGGTCCACTGTACGGGGCGGGTTCGCCTTGGCGGGTAATGAATTCGATGTGCATGAAGGGGTCGCCGCGTTTGATGGTGATGGGTTTGCGGTCGTTGCTGAGGTTTACGATCTCTAGGGCTAAGCGTCCTATGAAACCGCTATGGACTTTGGCGGCGTTGAGGAAGCTAAGTCCCATGCGCCCGTACTTGCTCTTAGCTGTGAGGTGGGCGACGAGGTCAGGTGGGGTGAAGACGATTTCGTAACTCGTGATGTTCTGATGTTCAAGATAATGGAGGGTGGTTTCTTCTTTGACGGTGAGGACGTATCCGTCGCCGTCGAGGAGGCTGTGGTCGTAGGGGTAGATTATGCGTTGTTGTTCTATGAGGTTGACGAGTTTGTCTTTGCCTAGGATGCACATGGTTAAAGGGTACTCCTTTTTTGTGTTGGTAGCTGCTAGTGTTTTTGCATGTGAAAAGATTTTCGGTATGCGTGGGCTCACGTGTGCGTGTGATCTGCGCCTAGACCGTCCTAATAGGCTTGAACATAAGTGGTTGAG
>CAZPDY010000017.1:0-11589 GCA_964585455.1 uncultured Candidatus Bathyarchaeia archaeon
GGCGTGTAGTTCTTTCAGCATGAGTATTGTTCGCTCAGCAAAGTCAGAGCCTTCATCGACAACCCGATAGTCTGCGCTAGTCGGGATGCTTCTCAGGAGACTCTTCACTGTTCTTTCTTTAGTTGAGTCGAGGGTTGTAGCTACAATCTTTTCATCAATGTACGCCACGCCAAAACACATGCTACGTACTTCTTTCGCGTAGATGTCTATCACTTTTCACCCTCCATGAGAATGTGGGGAAACATGCTTCTTAACATTGCTGTCCAGAAAAAAGATGCGCGCGAGGAGGCATCTACTTTTTGACCAGCGACCTCAACAGAGTCCTGAACTTCCTCTTAATCTCATCTTCTCTGGCAAGTTCTTCATCAGACATTGAAAGGAGACCTATGTACTCTTGAACAGACAGCTTCGTCATCAAGTCAACGTCATCGAGCTTAGAGATTGCGTCCTCAGCTTCTTTGGCGCCGCAGCATTCATTCATTTCCATCTCAAGCTTGGCTAACTGGGTAACGGTTTTTTCGTCGTACTGTATCTTGTAACCCATTTTCTTCAAGGCACTTAGCGATGACTCTATCTGTTCCCTCAGTGCCTTCGCGCTGCTGGACGTCTTTCCAACGGTGAACTGGAAAGTCTCCGCTGTGGCTTGGTAGTAGCTTTCGATGAGGTGGTCGACGCGCACTTCTCGCGTCACTTCTACCATGCCGCCGTCGACAAGCTTTTTTATGTGGTGGTAGACCGTCTGCGGTGTGATGTTGAGCTCCTGGGCGATCTGACTCACAGTCATCTCTTTAGCGCGGAGCAGGAACACTATTTTTCTTCTGGTCTCGTCGGCGAACAGTTTGAATGCTTCGGGGTCGCTTATTGTTTTTGTAGCTTTCATGTTTGTTTTCCTCACTATGTACGTGTATTAATGGGTATAAAAGGATTTTGCTATTAATACAGATATCTTTATAAGATACTCTTGTCTTAGTATTAATATGAACATCTTAATAGAAAGATGCACGTGGAGGTGAAAGATGATGTGGAAAATAGGAAAGAAAACCCAAACCCCTCATGCAGGACTAAAGGGCAAGCTTGGCGGCGCCTCGATCAAGAGAGCCGTAGACCTCTGTGAGCAAGCCTACGGAGCCTACAGCCCAACTGAAGAGCGCCATTCCCCAGCAAGCCTCCCAGCGCAAATGACTCACGGTCAGACATACCTGATAGAAGCAGAACGAAAGCGTGCTCTAGCATTAATGTACGCAAGCAGAAGAACCCCCTGCATGTAATCTCCTCTTTTTTTCTCTCTTGAACGCTCGTCCCTTATGATTTTGTTATCCCTCGAATCAGAAATTGCGAGGGACCATCATCCACATGTCGAGAGCTTATTCTTTTCGAGTGTCTTAGAAGGTAGGAAACTGTTATACGACGTAGTAGTCGACGACTTTCTGCATACGCCTAGGCGCCATCTGCTCACTCAGCTTCTTAAGGATGCGAATCATCTGCGGCTGAAAACGAGCAAGGTCAGTAAGCGTCACTAGCCCCATCAACCGTCCCTCTTGAACCACCGGAAGCTTCTTTATCTTCAGCTTAAACATCAGCTTAGCCGCTTCCTCCAAGTCCATGTCTGGCTCCACCACGATGAGGGGCTTGGACATAACGGTCCCCACTTTCGTCGTTTTCGGGTTCTTCGCGTCGCTCAGCACCCTTTTCAACAAGTCTCGTTCGGTCAGTATGCCGTTTGCTTTTCCATCTTTGGTTACGATGAGACAGCCTATTTCAAACTTGTTCATGATGTCGGCTGCTTCCTTCACAGAGGACTTCTCGTCCACCGTGATGACTTCTTTCACCATCACGTCTTCAACTTTCAGGGACATACACTCAACCACACCTAATATTCCACAATCGACATATAAACCAGAAAAAGATTTGCTGCGGTTTCTTTTTAGGTTTTGTCTCTGCAAAAAAAGACAAACACGGGGCAGGGTGCAGCTCCAATGTATAGTTTTATTTAGGAGCGCTCTCGTAGTGAAAGACGGTGTTGATTATGCCCCTAAAAACTGTCGAAATCAGCCCCAACATCTACTGGGTCGGCATAGAGGACTGGAACCGCAGAGTCTTCGACGCCTTCATCCCACTGCCCTACGGCACATCCTACAATTCATACCTAATCTTAGGCGAAAACAAGACAGCACTGATCGACACAACCAACCCAGGCTTCGAATAAACCCTCCACACAAAAATCAAACAGATCTTGCCTGCGGAAAAAATAGACTACGTGATAATGAACCACGCCGAGCCCGACCACGCTGGCGGAATCCCCGCAATCATGAAAGTCGCCAAGAATGCAAAGCTCGTTGCAACCAAGCTCGGCGCAAACATGGCTGAAGTGTTCTTCGACGTGCCAGCTGAGAGGAGAATTGTCGTGAAGGATGGCGACACGCTGGAGCTCGGGGGTAAGATTCTGAGGTTCATCGAGGCTCCTTGGCTGCACTGGCCCGAGACCATGTTCACCTTCGACGTCGAAGACGGAATTCTGTTTCCATGCGACTTCTTCGGCGCCCACGTGACTTCAGACAGGCTCTACGCCGACGAAGTAGGCGCGCTGCTGCCGCCTGAGGCTAAGCGGTACTACGCCGAGATCATGATGCCCTTCGCCGCGTCAGCCCAAGAAGCCCTCGACAAAGTGAAGCCCTTGAACCCGAAGATGATTGCTCCAAGCCACGGACCCGTCTACCGAAACCCTCAGCCTATCGTCGAGGCTTACGAAAAATGGACACGAGGACCCTTGGAAAGAAAGGTCGTGGTCGTCTACGTTTCTATGTGGGGGAGCACGCAAGCCTTGGAGAGGACGATTACCGAGACTATTTCGTCCGAGGGCGTGGAGGCGGTGCCCTACAACCTCACAGTCGCCGACATCTCCCACGTGCTCAGGGATTTGGTGGACGCGAGCGCAGTCGTCATCGGCACACCCACAGTTCTAGGTGGAGCCCACCCTCTGGCTTTGTATGCCACTGAGCTCGTCGCTTCCTTCGGCATCAGGGGAAAAGTCGCGGCTGTCTTCGGCTCCTTCGGCTGGGGCGGTGGAGCAGCGAGGCGGATAAAGGCACGTTTGGAGCAAGGCGGCTTCGAAGTAGTTGACACGATGGAGATTCGGGGACCCCCGAAGGCTGAACACGTGGAAAAAGCCGTTGCTTTGGGTAGGGCGGTTGCGAAGAGAGTGAAGGAGAAAGCCTAGCTAAAGAGCAATTCGAATAACACTTACGCCCTATTTTCCCAACATACCACGTAACCCAGCTATCATCTTCTCAACGCGCCGTTCAGTCGGTATCTTAGCCAACTCAAACTTCTCCCGTTTCCTGCCAAGCGGGCGAGTGGCATCTATGCCCATCTTCGTCGTCTCCCCCGACTCTTGATCTGCGGAAGGGTCTAACGTGGAGCCTCGAGCCTTTGAAATGACGATTAAGTCTTCACTTGCTTGGAAGCGCGTGGCAGTTGCCCATTCCACCTCTGCAGAACTGTAAACATCTATATCAGAGTCGACGACTACAGCGTGCTTGAGACTCGGATGCGCAGCAAAAATGGCCATTAAAGCGTTCTTGGCATCTCCGTCGTTCTGCTTCTCGATAGAAACGATGGCGTGGAGCCAGCCGCAGCCGCCGTAGCTGAGGTTAACCGCCCTTACTTTAGGCACGGTGTTGGCAACCGCTTCCCAAATCTTCACTTCTCGAGGTAACCCCATCAAAAGCCTATGCTCGCATCCAGAGGGTAAGAGGGCTTGGTAGACTGCGTCTTTGCGTCGCATTACACCGACCAGTTCAATGACTGGCTGTTTTCTTTGGACGTCGTAGGTGCCCGTTATGTCGACAAGCGGTCCTTCTAAAACCTCTTTTTGAGTCGACATAGTGCCTTCCAAGATGTATTCGGCTTCTGCGGGCGCGTAGACATCTACGTGTTCACATTTAACTAGGTCAAACTTGCCCTTGAGCAGCGTGTTGGCTACTCCATATTCGCTGACGCCGAAAGGCACCATGGCTGTGGCTGCCATCGAGACCGCAGGATGCAGCCCTATTGAGATGGCTACTTCTAAGTCTTGTTTTGCCTTTTTCGCCATGTTCCAGAGCTCGTAGAGATGCCGGGGTACGAGTCTGATGGCTAGATGTTTATCGTCGAGCACTTGTAGCCTATGTATCGAGACATTCTCGACCTTCTTGTCTGGGCTACGTGCTGAGACTATGGCTGAGGTAATGTAGGGTCCTGCGTCTTTCTCGAAATGGGTCAAAACCGGGATTTTGGACAGTTGGGGCTTTTCCACCACTTCCTTCACTGGGCCATCTTCGACGACTTTGGGTTTTGTTGGTGAACTCCAAGCAGCGGTCAGATGATGGTAAAGTTTCTCCTTTCCAATCTGTAGGGCTCTGCAGAGTCTTTCTCGTGTTCCGCAAACGTTAGCCACTATTCTTGTCTTGCAGTCCTTGACGTTGTCGAAGAAGAGCAATGGGTCGTCTTGGTCGAAGGCTTTGATTATCGAGGAAATTTCGAATCGATGCGAAACTCTCTCCCCTACATGCACCACGTCCCGTTCTTTCTCGGTTTCTTTGAGGAAGCTTCGCAGGCTCATGTCCTAACGCTCTCTCCTTCAGAGTGCTCCTGCTCAGCCTTGCTCGTCGTGGTGACTTTTTCGAAGAGTCTCATGAGAAGCGGGTTTGCTTCGGCTTCGCTAACGCTCCTGAGATATATGGAGACTAAGCCTATCTTTCCCGTCTTGGCGGCGAGATGTTCAGCCAGCATTCGTGCTGTCGTGGTGTTTCTGTCGCCTAGAAGTACTGAAGAGAGGAGTGGTTGAGTTATTATCTCGGTGGTTGGCGGAATCGACGCCGCTAGAGTGCCAAGCTGGTCTTCGGCTTCGCTGAGGAAAACCAAGACTGCGTTCTTCGTTTCAATGTAGATGGCGAGAAATCGCATGTTCTTCTCCGAGATTTCTTCCTTCACGATCGTCGCTCGTGCCATTCAAACCCACCGTCTCATAATTAGCTCTACACAACCAGTATTTAGTGTTTAGTCAGGATGGTTCGAAGGAAAGTATCTTACGCTTATTCGAGCCTCTTTATCACGTGGTATCCATACTTCGTCTTCACGAGGGGCGAAAACTGTCCCTTTTCTAAGGTGAAGGCGCCGTTCTCGAATTCTTTGACCATTACTCCTCTGCCGAAGGTTCCGAGGTCTCCGCCCCTTTTTCCCGAGGGACAGAGCGAAACTTCTTTAGCTATGTTGGCAAACTTTTCTCCCTTCTTCAACCGCTCCAAAACCGCGTTTGCCTCTTTCTCCGTCTTGACAAGAATGTGGGCGCAGTGAACTTTGTCTGGCATAAAGGATAATTGCCTGAAACCGTTTATAAGGTTCTCCCAAGTGCTCCTGCGATGCTGTTTAAGATGGCGACGTGCAACATGACCCAAACGAGAGCAAACAAAATCTTGGAAGTGCTCCGAAAGGAGTATAAGCTGCCAGACTGGAGCAGAACGCGAGACCCTTTCGAAACCTTGATTGTCACCGTGATTTCTCAGAACACAGCAAGCAGAAACACGGCTAGAGCCTTCGAAAACCTCTCGAAGCGGTTTGAGATAAGCCCCGAAGCCCTCTCGAAGGCGGACATAGAGGGAATTGAAGAAACCCTCAAAGTGGCGGGACTGTACCGCAACAAAGCAAGAAACATCAAAAAGCTTGCCAACATCGTCCTAGAACATTTTGGCGGTTCTCTCAACTTCATCTTCGAGACACCTCTCGAACGAGCCCGAGAAAAGCTTCTTGAACTGCCCGGCGTGGGACCGAAGACCGCTGACGTCGTGCTCCTGTTCAGCGCTCAGAAACCCACTTTGCCCGTGGATACTCATGTGAACCGAGTTTCTAAGCGCTTAGGGCTTGTGGACGTGAAAGCCGATTATGAACGAGTTAGGGGAGGGCTTCAACAGCTCTTCAACCCCAGAGACTACTATGCTGTCCACGTCTTGCTGATCTTGCATGGAAGAAGGTTTTGCAGAGCGAGAAACCCCTTGTGCTCTCGATGCCCAGTAAACCAATGGTGCCCGTCCAGACGAAGCGGAGACTAGTTCCACAAGTTTGCTGTGCCGGTTTCTCTGCATTCCTCGTCGAGTTTCACGTTGCCAACGCGTATAGTCGCGGTGTCTTGAGTTACCGGCGTGGAAATTTTCATGACTTTTCTTCGGTAATCGATTTCGCATATGACGCCTAGACCCAGAAACTTGTTTTCCCTATTGTGCAATCCTGCAATCAAGCCTTTTTCATCGCCCTTCCAGAGAACTTTGACTTTCTTCTTGAAGACTTCCTCAGCGTTCTTGAGTTGCTCAAAGTCGAGTCTCTGGGTTTGCTTTAAGACTACCCAGACAGCGTTGACGGTTTCTTCGCAGAAGAGAGGGCGGATTCCAAGAGTTTCTTCTATCCTTCTCAACCGCTCTTCTGTGAGAAATAGTGTGGGAGCGGAATGTATTCCCTCTATCTTCACCCAGTTGAGCGGGAAAGCCTCTACTT
Source organism: uncultured Candidatus Bathyarchaeia archaeon (assembly GCA_964585455.1). GTDB lineage: Archaea > Thermoproteota > Bathyarchaeia > Bathyarchaeales > SOJC01 > CAYGVX01. The sequence goes on from CAZPDY010000017.1 coordinate 6,526, forward strand.
TAGAGTTTCTGAGGTATTTTTTGTAGCCCAGCTCGCGGAGTGCCTTCCGCTTTTCCCTGTCACGCTTCCTTACCGCTGTAGAGGGTCCCACAACCAAGACTGAATCTTTTTCAAGCTTGGAAAGTATTGGTGAAAGCTCCTTCTCCTGCTCGATTCCCACGACCACACTGGGTGCAACCGCTTCGGCTAACATAACCTTGTACCGGACAGCTTCTTCTCCGTCAACCCAACCATCAGTGTTTACCACCAAAAAATCTCTGTTTCGATGAACTCGGTTTTTGAAGTTGAGGATGCAGTTGACGACGTATTCTTCTGCCCCTCCTGGGCTCGTGTAGCCAACAAACCCCACATCATCGGCTTTGACGTGAAACAGGTCTCTGATTGGTTTTTTGACGTGGGCTAAGCCTATCGTGGTGGGCGGTCCTATGTCTGATTGTCCCAAGTCGGCGTCGATTATGGCTACGGCGCGCCGGGCTTTGAGGGCGGTGTTCGCTAAGAACGTGCAGAGACTCGTCTTTCCAGAATCCACCTCGCCCATAATCATAACGACCGACGGTTTTTCTAGAGCGAGGATTTCTCCCGCTGCCTTCTGCCAAGACGCTGGAACCGTGTTTCCTTCAGACTCTTCCACTTCCGAGTCTTTGCCATGAGTCAATTCGAAGGATGCCTCTTTCTCGACGTAGAAGGGTGCGCGTTTTCCATCCCTAATTACGATGATTTCTCCGATTTTTAAGGGTGCGCCGAGGATTTCTGCCCCTCCAGAGACTAGGCGGACTGAGGCTGGGCCGTTGACGAGGAGAGTTTTGTCGGCTTTGACCTCTTTAATCATCGCATCTTCCTCCTAGACAACGCTTTGCCCTGTCTTTGACCGATTCTTATAGCAGAGCTTACGTCTCTTCTTCCCCTTCTATGAGAATCTTCACCTAGAAACCTGCTCGTTCCTTCCTCCCTCACACTCTCAACGACTACATTTTCAGGAAGGACATCGCTTAGGCTGCGTAAGAGTTCTTCTGCGTAAGGCGGAGCCCCATTTCCAATTCTAACCGTCATATGAGCGGCGGGTATGCGGTTCAAGACATCCCTTACCGCGTCCACAGTTTCAGTTACGCTCGTACAGGTTTTGGTCTCGAGGATGTTGCCGTCTCCGAGAACCGCGACTCCGAAATTCTGGCCTGGGTCGACTCCTACTACGAGGCTTTCGTACATCTTCTTTCCCCTCACAAGCCTGATTGCCTCGTCCACTACTTCAGCAGGGTTTCTGCCCTCTTCATATTCCAGCACGTTTTCGTGCGTTATCTTTTGGCGTTCCTTCTTCGTGGTTATGACCACTTTCACGTCTATGGGAACCGCCTCGTCCGGTTTTAGGCTCAGAAAAGACGCGTTCCTGCTTTTGAGCTCGTTAACTAGGAGGTAGTAGGCTTTTCCGGAGACTGTTGCTACGGCGATTTTTGCTTTCATGGACTCGCCCTTTTGTGTTGAGATAGTGAACGTAGACAAGGTTATTAATTTTTGGCGTTATTAATTCGTTTCACAACGTGAGTATCCCTTGCAGAGGATTATTCCCACGGGTTGCGGTTCGCTGGACGAACATTTGAGAGGCGGATTGCTAGAGGGGAGTATGGTGCTCGTTTACGGAGAGGCTGAAACCGGGAAGACAACCTTGGCTATCCAATGCTCCGTCAACTGTGCGAGGATGGGCTACAAGACGCTGTTCATAGACTGCGAAAACACTTTCTTCCCTCGCCGCATGGCACAAATCGTCTCCGAAGACTTCGAAGACATTGCACCTCAAATCATCCTGATGAAGCCTGAAAGTTTCGAGCAACAAACAGTAGTCATCGACAGGTTAAACGAGTATGTAAGTGAGAGAGTGGGGCTCATCGTCATAGACACCATCACGGGGCTCTACCGTGAGAAACTCGGAGATAACATGAAAGAAACGTTCTCTCTGAACCGCGAATTGAACCGCCAGATGGCTTGCTTAGCCCAAATCACTAAGACTCAGAAAGTGGCATGCCTCGTCATCAGCCAAGTGCGAAGCGTAGTCTTCGAGGAACACGAGATGGTGCAGCCCGTAGCCACGAGAGTCTTGAAGTTTTGGGCGGACACGACCATTAGTCTCAAGCCGACAGCGCAAACAAACGTAGTCAAAGTCACGGTGGAAATGCACACTGACAGGAAACCCGTCAAGACAGTCTTCTTGAAGATTGAGGAAAAAGGTTTACACGATTATAGAGTATAGGCTTTGGAAAGGAGAATGACTTGAGGATGTCGCTGGAACTGGTTGCAGAATCGCTGATATTCATTTTACCAGCCTACAGTGCCAACGCGGTTCCAGTTGTTTTCGGCGGAGGAAAACCCATAGACTTTGGAGAAAAGCTCAGGGATGGGCAGCCGATTTTTGGCTCTCACAAGACTTTCAGGGGATTCTTAGCGGGACTGGTTGTCGGAACGCTGGTCGGTGTAGGAGAAAGCTATGTTTTTGGCAAATATAGCCTACTACTGGGTTTCTGGCTCTCCTTGGGCGCTTTAGTGGGAGATCTATGCGGCGCTTTTATCAAGCGGCGACTAGGACTCTCTCCAGGCGATTTTTTCCCAATAATTGATCAAATTGACTTTGTTCTGTTCGCCCTGCTTTTCTCTCTTCCGTTCTCTCCTCCAACTCTTCCCGTGGCTTTGACCATTGTAATAATCACGATACCCATACACCTTCTAACGAATCTTCTGGCGTACTGGGCTCACGTGAAAAAGAAGCCATGGTGACTTTTTTCTATCCTTCAAATTGCCTAATCTTAGCTGGGAAGAGGTAGAACTCCACCAGTACCCATCCGATTAGCAGAAGCACTAAGCCTATCAAGAGCATTGTGAATGCTTCTCGGGGGCTGTAGGCGTATTTTGTGCTCTGGTACATCAAGACCAACCCCACAACACCCAGAGCGTATAGGATCATAGAAGCAACGCTTTCGCCCAAAAGCTGTTCGTTTAGTCCTTGGGGATAGTAGGGTATGATTCTTCCGCCGCTCACGAATGCTACGACGGGGCGTTCGATGATGTCGTAGATGCCTCCTCCTAGGAGAAAAACCGAGGCTGCTACGACTATGCCTGCAAGAATAATGGTTGAGGGCTTGAGCGTTACCAGTCTCCAGTAAGCCTTCTGGACATAGTAAGAAAGCGACGCAGCGCTTTTTTTGGCTTTGCGGGACACTGCTTTCTTAGCTCCTAGAGTTAAGCATGGTTTTCTTCCCTATATGCGTTCTCACAATCTACTTAAATTTTCCCTTTTCTATAACGCGCGCCCACGCACAAGAAGATAACCTTAATACAAAACCCATCTTTCCTCTTTTACGGTGAAAACGTTGTACAAGTTCATCCTCTATTACGAGCAGAAAGCTTCATACAATGATAGGATAAGACCAATAGCCGAAACTTTGGAGAAAATGCGTAAGAAGTGGAACGTCGACTTCAGCGTCGTGGAAACAGAGACACTGGCGTCAGCGCAACTCGAACAGGTCAAAAACGACATACGCAGCATCCAACCTCAAACTAGGGGAAAAATAGTGAGCGCCAAGAACAGAGTTCTTCCCTTCTCCAAAAGCAAGAATCTAAACACAAAAAACACGCCCATCCTAATCCTGTACCACGACGAGAGACCGATCAACGTTTACCCCCACATGCTCGGAACAGCATACTTCGAAATAGAAAACCAACTTGAGAGCATTCTGGAAAGCGGTCCAGAAGCCCACATGACAGCGATGGGTCTCTTAGAAGAGCCTATCCAAAAAATCCTCGCAGACGACCCGTCAATCTTGGAGAAAGGAATGCGGTTCAAGGACGTGAACAAGGACATGGGTTTTGGCGTTGCAGATGTTCTTCTTCAAGACGAAAAGGATAGGATGGTGGTTGTGGAGATAGAAACAAGAGCAACCGAAGCGGCGGTCGCCCAAGTGTCGAGGCTTGCGGCAGGCTACGCAGCGCAGAACGACCTCCTTCCAAACAGCGTGCGAAAGATTATTCTCTGTCAACATTTCGACGAGAAGACCGCGAAAGCCTGCCGAGGGGCTAACGTTGAACTCTACAGGTTAGTAGCGGAGAAAGTTTGTTAAATCTGTTCTCATTAATACAGAAGACTAGCATGCGGGATAATCGATGACTACCACAAAAGAAATCATGAACATCGCCCTAAAGCTCGTGGGCTTCGACTCGATTCCAGCCGACAGCGCCATATACGTCGAGGGAAAGAATGTCAATAAGGTTCTGTTCGGGATAGACGCAGACGTGCCCGAACTTCTTCTCGCAAAACAGCTAGGCTACGACGCAGTAATCTCTCACCACCCCAAAGGAGGCTCAGCGGTCATCGATTTTCACAAAGTTTTTAGCAGACACATACAACAGATGGTGGACGCGGGCATCTCCAAACATGAAGCGGAGGAGGTTGTTGCAAGTAAGATGAGGGCGTTGGAGGTGGAGATGCACACCAGAAACTACGGTCACGCTGTAGACGTGGCTAGGCTTCTGAAGTTACCCTACATGAACATCCACACGCCGCTGGACGAGTTGGGAAGAAGGATAATGACTCAGAAAATTAAACGGGAAACTGGAAAAGACTCTTCAGTTGGGGATGTCGTTTCCGCCCTCAAGAAGCTGCCAGAATTCAAGAAGGCAACGACAGACATTGAGATACGCTTGGGGAAAGCCGCCAACCCCGCTGGAAAAACAGTAGTTTCCCACGGCGCGGGCACGAATGGGGGCTACGAAATCGCAAGAACGTACTTCAGGCATGGAATAAACACGCTGATTTACATCCACGTCAGCCCTTCAGACCTTGAGAAACTGAAAGCAGAGGCAGGGGGCAACCTCGTAATCACGGGGCACATCGCAAGCGATTCGGTGGGAATAAACCCCTTCATCGGAGAACTAGAAAGCAGAGGCATTTCTGGGACTAGATTGGGAATTGTGCCTCCTTAGAGAGGCTGAAGCCAATATGAAGTTAGCTCGCTTCTCTAATTCAGAAAGAAGGTCCTACGGAGTTCTAGAAGAGAACAGGATAATCTGCTTACCCATTCT
>CAZPDY010000018.1:0-3303 GCA_964585455.1 uncultured Candidatus Bathyarchaeia archaeon
CACCAAATCCCTGTAAATCTCAGGTGGCGAAAGCGACCCACTCATAAGAACACACCCCTGCACCCCATTCAGAACAGGGTCAGAAACCTCCCGCCCATCAAAACTCCTAACCTCAAGAACAACATCACCATCCCAGTCCCGACGAACTAAGTGAATATACTTCTTCCCAGACTTCTCGAAGAACCCATCCAGAAACTCGCCCACCCTAAAATTGTAGCTGAGCAGATTCTCCTGCCCCATTTCCTCCTTCTTCTCCTTGACAAACTCACCATACTCTTCAAAAGCCCCAGCCGCGTCAACCCCAGAAATCTTGCACCCTTCAAGAAACAAGTCCTCAACATCCCTGGGCTCGAGCCGCCTCAACTCCTGTTTCCTCAAAACCCGCTTGGCATGCTGAAAAACCCGCTCATCCAACAAGTCCAGCAACTCTCGAATTGAAGCAACGCCTCCATGCCTAAACCTCTCAGTCTCCCTCAGAGCCCTCTCCACGGTAATCTCCGAAAGCTCGTCCGAAAGCAGTTCCCTCGCAAAACGGGGAAGGTTATGAGCCTCATCCACAATCAAGCAAACCTTGTCAAGACCCACCCCGAAGTCCTTCAGCATAAACCGTCTAATCATGGGGTTGAAAACATAATTGTACGTCCCGAGAAAAACCTTAACCTTACCGAGAATGCTCCTCAGAGCCTCATAAGCGCAGAAACCATCCCTCACGAAAAGATTAACAGCCTCAGTCGGCGACAGCAACCTCTGCGCACAGTCGACAGCCAACATTTCAGCCTCCTTCGCCTTCCTGAGGTTCTTGAGGTAGAACCTGCAGTAAGGCTTCTCCAGAGGCTCACAATTCTCCTTAAGCCTACTGCACTCGTCGAAAAAATCCGAATAAGAAACGTTACGCCCAACTCTCAGGGGACACATGCTCTGCTTGCTAAACAATGACACTGCGGGAAGACTTATGCCCAACATCTTCAGCTCCTTCAAGTAGATGTGCAGTTGGCTCCTCGTCCGAAAAGTAATCCAAAGCCTACTATCTCCAAGACGGGGAAGTACAGCTAAGAGCGAAGCCAACGACTTCCCGATACCACAAGGAGCATTCCCAAAGAAAATATGGCCTTCCTTAATCGAGTTGGATGCTTCTTCAACAAACTCTATCTGACCCCGTCGCGGTTCATAGCCTTTACGAAGCCACCACTCTCCAAGACGCCCCGCTCTGTTCCTCGGCTTTAGGACTCCGCTGAATTCTTCCGCGAGCCTCTTGACGTCGCCTTCAGGCATCACGAAAACCTCAGTTCCGACAAAGCCTAATCTCCTCAAACCTCAACAGAACACAGCCTTCCACGTATCCTGCAAGCATACATCAGCAGTTCTCTTCCTTCACGTAGGGCTAAGCTGCAACATATCAACTTATGCCTTGTTGATATTCAGATGTCAATCCAACATCCTCAAACGAGTGGTCTTGCCTCAACCGTATCTGCTTCAGAGCACATGTTGCAAGGGCAGAACAGATGCGGCTTCGACGCGACAACGATGGCATGCGAGAACTCTGCGTGAAAGGGAAGTTTTATCCAACTGGCTGATTAAAAAACAAGTTTTCCCCAGAATACCCGTTCGTTGCGCTTAAAGCCTGTGCTCTGACAGATGTGTTGTGATACCCAGTTGTCGGTTTTGACGTGAACGAGAGGCTTGCGGTTTCGAGCTAAGACTTTGCTGTACATGTCAAGGTGGACCTTCATGCTCAACCCCCGTTCTCGGTATTCTGGAAGCACTTGAAACCCACCCATGTTGATGTGGTATGTGGCTTGCCCGTAACAGAACGCCATCGCGATGGGCTGCCCGTTTTCTCCGCGGATGCAGAAAGTGGGCATTGTCTGGATGCAGTGCTTGATGAATTCAAGAGACTGGTCGTGTTTGTAGTCCCAATGGTCATTCACGAACGGAGCGTCCTCCAGCGTGAGGGAATCCAATGCTGGAGCTTCTTTCAATAGTCTATCAAGTGTCCAAGCATGGCAGTCATGCTCTATAGTGACTGGAGCAACGTGTTTTTCCAGAAATGGAATGAACCTGTTTTCCACGCAGAATAACTCAGCCTCCAGTTGGCTGGTCGGGATGTGTTTGAGCAAGGGAACGAGGTCCTCTTCTTTCTCTGCCCAGAGCATGATTGCCCAAGCGACGAAAAGAACAGCTGTGTTGTTCACGTAGCAGTGAACTCAGTTTTCGTTAAGCAGGTCGAATAGCTCGTACATTCGCACGGTACTCCTCGGCGAACGATCCAATATCGCCCTGATCTGGCTTTGTTCTTTTGACTCCACGAACGTTCCCCAAAACAGGCTTCTGAGACTGGTATATGGAGAAACGCCGCGGTATTTCATGCTTTCCTTACAGCAGTGAGCCAGAACTCAACCACATGTGGGGGTAAAAACCTCGCCTAACCAACTTTTTTTGAAGGATAGAAATTCTTTAGCTATACGTTGTCCTGTGTCAGAAACGAAAACGCTAAAGCCTCAAGCAATACATTACACTAGGGGAGAACTTGAGAAAAAAAGGTCAAGCAACCCGAAAAGGGAAGCACATCGCAATCTTTCCCACAGATGACATTTGTGTGGTCTTCAAAGAAGTCACGCGAACTGGATTCACAAATGCATCCAAGCTTAAAACAGGACCCAAGTCTCCGCTACGACGCGAGATGAGGCAGCTCTATCGCATCAAAACAACAGCTAAACACTCGCCTCCAGTAGAGATCAGGATCATTCTGCCTCTGGTTCCAGCGATGCCTACTCGGGCGAGATTGTGGCGTTGGTACCGAGCGACTGAAGAGTGGAAGGACATTACAAAGTCCTTCAGCCGAAAATATCATCTAATCATCGGTCAAACTAGCGACCGTCTTGAGTCTATCTTCGGCGTTACCTGAAGCGTGAATTGGAAATCCTAGCTCGCAGAACTTGCGTTGGTGGTTCAAGCGGGGTTGAAAGGCTGAAGAACCTTCAAAGAGGTTAAACGCTGAATTTTACACTCTTCGGTTGAATCTACTCTAGTACACTCTCGTCGAGATACTTGAATGAGAAGTCTTTGATTACACCCTCTTCAGTATTCATGACGAAGCTCTGAACATCCATCAGATACTTTCCCCAGTCGCGTCTGAATAGGGCAAGATTCCTCGTATAATCCCTGTAGCTTTTGTGCACGCCTATTATTACTCCAGTCATGCCCATCCCTTCTCCTGTAGAAGCGAAAATCCCATTCGGGGACTTGGCCGCATACTTCCTCACCTTTTCAATCATCTCGTCAGTCAAGACCGCTGGGTCCATC
>CAZPDY010000018.1:3313-11188 GCA_964585455.1 uncultured Candidatus Bathyarchaeia archaeon
ATCTTAACGAAAGTAAGTGCCAGTATGTTCAGTCCAATCTTTCTCATGTCCGGAATGAATGTGTAATGTTTGATGTACCCTTCACGCTCAAGCTTAGCACGGGTCCGCGTGATCGTGGGTTGCGAAACTCCCAGTTTCTTAGCCAGTAGCCTATCGCTCTGTTTGGAGTTTCTCAACAACTCTATCAATAATTTCACAAGGATGGTCTTTCGCATAATTAATAATGCATTCTAAACACATTTAGACTTTTCGGGCAACCCTCACCCGCAGTCTTTATTCGCATGCATACTAGCCGAATCTCTTTCCGTAGTTCATCAATACCGCCACTGCATCGTACAGGTCGACTGCTTCATAGGGCTCGGATATGTCGTAATGAGAGGTCCAGCAAGGATCTGAAGAGGTATAGCCGTATGCACCGCAAATTAGAACAGCATCATAAATGTCGACTGTCAAGTCAAGATTGACATCGGCAAGGTTCCAGCTTACGTGAAATTCTGATGAATCAATAGCCGCAATGTCAGCTATGTTCGAGGAAGCTACAACCCTCCAGGTTCCGAAGACATCATTTGGACGCTCGGCAGAAGGCAAACGAAACCTCGTCACCGCAATTCCTGAAGCATTCGTTGTCCCAGACAGAACAAACGTATTCCCGTACATATCGAGTACTTGAAAGGCAACGAAACTGTTCTGTTCAGGCCACTCGTTATAAGTCACGTTTGCGTAGAAAATTACTTCTTCAGCTGCGTAAAACGGCGGACTCGGAACCGAGTTTCCTTTTCCACCTTTTTGAGTAAACACATCGACGTTACGTCCTTCAACGGTCTGAAGCAAAACCATGTCTTGTGCCTCAATATCGGTCACGCTAATGGCTATTGCTGTAGGTGAAAGCAGAGAGAGCAGAGCAAGACAGGAAAGAACCAGCAACCTCATTATTTCTCTTTCTCCTGGTTCCCAGTGGACTGAACTGTATTTGTTGCTGTCTCCTTAAGAGATTTGTGTCAGAATGCAGACTGGCATACAACGCTGTTGGATAAGTTATAAATAGAAATTAAGCTGAAAGACAGAAATTCTCACTGTGTGGTGTTGCCTATTGGCTAAGCTCGACGAACCCGTATTAGAACTGCTGAAGAACTCTCCACAACCCTTAGCGTTGGTAGAGATTGCCCAGAGGCTCAACAAGCCTGAGAAGGCAGTTTACAAAGCTCTTAGACATCTCTTCGAAATGGGTCAGATAGACACGAAGGGACGACAGTACACGGTTGCAGAGAAATAGTCTACTTTTCCATCTTTTCTTTCTTCACACCAGACAACATCATATAAATCCCTATCAGCAGGAAAACTGAGCCACCGAAAATCCATGGGGCAGTGGAAAGCCAAGGCCAATAACCAACCAGCCAATTGTACCAAATAACTGTGAACAAGCAAACTAGAGCCAGACCAAATAAGATTAATCCTTCCCAAAAAACCCTAGTCTTTTCACCACTGAATCTTTCCTTCCAGTTTACACCAAAAATCGAGATAGTCATTATTCCGCTAATTAGTATGAGACTCCCAGTCGCAGAAACTAAATCTCTCGGAAAAATGTCGCGAATTTTATGGGCGACAATCTTAGAGACATTCATTGAATCCCAAGATATTTCGTAATGACCAGTCTCTGGAGAGGAAAACCTCTGAACAATTAGCGTTTCTTTAATTTCGCCTCCAGCCCTAAAAAGCATGTAGCCTTTTTCAACTTGAGTGAAAGTTATGTTATAATCGCGACCAAGCTCCGACGTCTCAACAGATATCTCAACCTTACAACGGTCTCCCTTCTCAAGAAAGATTTCAAGAGTCTCCCAAGCGCCTAGGTCTTCTTTATATCCAATCTGAGTACTAGTCTCCAAAGCTAGAATCGACAACCCAAGTAAAAAGATACTTGAACCAAGCAATGTCGCTCCTAAAACGATGGTTTTTCTCATTTTAAATCATTACACCTGGCTATGGTTTTGACCTGCGAGTTTAAAGTCATGATTGGTTCTTTTCTTCCTCTTTCTTTATGCCAGCCTTCATCATGAAGAGTCCAATAAACAAGAAGACTATTCCACCAAAGATTGGAGGTCCGAGATAACGCCAATCGAAGTAATAGTAACTGTAGGAGGAGAAAACTACAAGAGGATACCAAAAAACTGTGAACAACTCAACGACTGAGATCCCAAGAATTATCAAGCCCCACCAGAAAACCCGGGTCTTCTCTCTCTTGAATATTGCAGCATCACCCCAAAATACAACTATGTTATTGCAACATCTTTTATACCTTAGCATAGGTGGATTCCAACTTTGCAGAAGAACCGCCAAAATGAAAGACATAATGTGGGTGGTCTTCTGTTAATTCTGTTGGACAAGCCACTGTCGTTTGGGTTGATGCACTCGGAAGAAGACTATGAGAATCATCGGAACCGTCAAACCGATAGCCAAGTAGAAGGGCAACTGAGGAATCAAGGTGTAGAAGTAATTCCCAAGCAGCATCCCCACTCCCGTGAAAATGTAGCCCAAGAAATTGAGGAACCCTCTCACTTTGCCCCTGTTCTGAGGCTCCACTAGATGAGCGGTCAACGCCATCGCCGAAGACATCATCAAAAGGAAGACTATTCCGTTCAAGCTCATCGAAATCATTATGGTCAAAAAGTCTCCGTGGACAAACAGCAACAAAGCTGAGGCAAGCACCAACGGTCCAAGCATGAGCGGGCGTCTGGCTCCAACCTTGTCAATCGTTTTCCCGACGGGAATAGAAGCCACCATCATCGTTACTAGAAGTGGAAGAAACGTGAGCCACCACAGTTCCTCAGGAACCCCAAGCTGATCTCTCGCGTATATCGCGTTGATAACGTTGACTTGGGCATTCGCGAACATCAACACGATCTGCACTAGAAAAAGCCACAAGACCGATCGGGGCACGGTCTTCCAAACGTCGACGCAGCATTCCTTGATTGCTTGCGGGTACGAAGAGATGAAGTACCTGAATCGAATGGGCTCCGCGTTCTTTATCGTTTCTTTCAACCTGAGCCGCCAGATTGCCGCTATGAGAAAGAGCGAGAATACGATCACGTAGACTATCCTCATGCTCAGGACGAGCCCAAACTGTAACAAGAGAATCCCGGCGATGATGGGACCAGGAGTGTTGAACGTTCCATGCACCATCTGTATCAGCGAAGAGCCAATTCCCCTGCGTTCCTCGGGAAGCGAGTCTTGGACCATCGCGAATAACGCGGGCTGGTAGATGAGGCAGAGGCTGTGCATGGTGGTTCCTATCAAGATGAAATGCCACGTGGGGGCAAGCATGAAGAGTATGTAAGAGAATGTTAAGCCGAAAGTCATCGTCGTTATGAGCCAGCGTCTCCCGTACCTGTCAGCTAGGTAGCCGCCTGGGAAGGCGACTATTGCCATTCCGAGGAAGTTGGCAAGTCCTATCACTCCAAGAGCCAGTGGAAATTCTTTTCCTCCGAGAGCTTGGACGTAGTACTGAAAGTTTGGGACGGGCATCTCCATGGCGAGGTCCATTATCATCCAGCTTATGATGAGGATTCTGTAGTTGCCGGTTATGAACGAGAACTCTTGCCTGAGGTAGTTTATTATCCCCATCAAACTTCACTTTTCTGAAGAGCAAGAGAGCAAGAGTGCAGGCGATATAAGGCTTTATCCGTAAACGCAATGCGAATAACGAGTTCGACACGATCGAGAATGACTCAAAGATGATAATCGTTATTTACTCCCTTGCTATTTGCTTAGAAGACTGATGGAGCTTATTCCATGAAGCCCCTGCCGAAAAACATCGATTTTCTCGCCACAGAGAAGAAGTGGCAAGACAAGTGGGAAGAATGGGGCATCTACTACTACGACCGAGAAAACCGCTCGAAGCCCACGTTCTGCATCGACACCCCGCCGCCCTACCCCAGCGGCGAGTTTCACATGGGCAACGTCCTCAACTGGACCTACTTCGACATAGTTGCCCGCTACAAACGCATGCGGGGCTTCAACGTCTATTTTCCCCAAGGCTGGGACTGCCACGGACTGCAGATCGAGAGACGGGTGGAAAACGAGTACGGCGTCAAGAAGTCTAACACTCCTACGGCTAAGTTCATCAGCCTCAGCAAGAAGTTCGTGGACAAGTACATTGGCATCATGAAAGCCGCCATAAAACAGTTGGGCTGCAGCAACGACTGGACGACAGAGTACAAGACAATGAACCCCGACTACTGGCGACGCACCCAGCTAAGCTTCACACTCCTGTACAAGAAGGGTTTCATCTACCAGGGCACGCACCCAGTGAACTGGTGTCCCAGCTGCGAAACCGCCATAGCCGATGCTGAAGTAAACTATGAAACACAGCAAGGTAGGCTATTTTACGTCAAGTTTCCGCTGGAGAAAGGCGGTCACTTGATGATTGCGACGACGCGTCCCGAGTTGATACCTGCCTGTGTCACTGTGGCCGTGAATCCCGGGGATGAACGTTACAAGAAATACGTGGGCAAGAGCATCCATGTTCCCGCAACAGATCGCACTGTTAGGATTATTGCGGACAGCATGGTGGACCCGAACTTCGGCACGGGCGTGGTCATGATATGCACTTACGGTGACAAGGCAGACGTGAAAACAGTGGCTAAGCACAAGCTTCCAGCGGTCATGATTCTGACTGAAGACGGAAGGCTGAACAGGAACGCGGGCAAGTTTGAGGGCTTGAGTGTTCAAGAGGCAAAGAAAGCCATCGCCCAAGACCTCGAGAAGCAGGGCTTGCTGGTGAAGACCGAGCCTATTCAGCAGGAAATCGGGCTCTGTGACCGCTGCGATTCTCCCATCGAAATATTGGAGACGAAGCAGTGGTTCATGAAGACCCGCAAGCTAACAGACGAGGTGGAAAAGACGGCTGGAACGCTCACGTGGTATCCAGAGTATATGAGAACCCGCCTCGTAGACTGGGCAAAATCCCTAGACTGGGATTGGGTAATCAGCCGTCAACGAGTCTTCGGCACCCCGATACCCATATGGTACTGCAAGGAATGCGGCGAGATAATCTTGGCAGAGGAAAGCTGGCCGCCCATCGACCCGAAGCAGGAGAACCCGAGAATCGAAGAATGCCCAAAGTGTGGCGGCAAGAAGTTCCTTCCCGAGAGGGATGTTTTCGACACGTGGATGGATTCCTCGATAACCTGCGCGGTGCACGCTGGCTGGCCTGACGTGTCCGAGAAGGAGTGGCGCAGGCTTTTTCCGGCAGACCTGCATCCGTCGGGCACGGACATCATTCGGACGTGGGCTTACTACCTCATGGTACGCCATCTCGCCCTCTTCGACGAGACACCCTACAAGGCTTGTCTGATTAACGGCATGGTGTTGGGCAGCGATGGACGCAAGATGAGCAAGAGCCTCGGCAACTACATCGCCACGCCCGAAGTGTTCGAGAAATACGGTGCGGACACTAGCAGGCAGTGGGCGGCAGGCGGAGGCACGACTGGCTCGGACATTCCTTTCCGTTGGCCCGACGTGGAGTACGCGTGGCGTTTCCTCATAAAACTGTGGAATGCTTCTCGCTTCTCCAGTCTGTTGTTGGAGGATTACAAGCCCGAAGAATCACCTAGCCTGACTCTTTTGGACAGGTGGTTGCTGGCGAAGGTGAATAAGGCGACGTTCAAGGTAACTGAGGCTCTGGAGAAGTGTCAGTTCAACTTCGCGATGGAAGAGATCAGGAATTTTGCTTGGCGCGACCTCTGCGACGACTACATCGAAGCGGCGAAGCACAGGCTCTACAGGGGCGAAGTGTACGGGGCAGAGAAACGCCGAGCTGCGCAATACACGCTTTACTCAGCTCTTTACCGCCTACTTCAACTGTTCGCTCCCATCGCTCCGCACGTTACAGAAGAAATCTACCAGACCATGTTCGCCGACGACGTTGGACATAAGAGTATACATGCGTCACCATGGCCCACCGTGAAGAAGGAAGAAATCGACGAAGAGGCTGTCGAAAAGGGCGACTTGGTGGTGGCTGTGATCGGCGAGATTAGGCGGGAGAAGGCACGGAAGCGGATGCCACTGAACACTTCGGTTAAAGAGTTGACGGTTTACGCTGGAAGCAAGGAGAACGCTGACACGTTGGCTGAATCGTACGAGGACATAGTGGGAACATGCAAAATCGAAAGAATCAGCATAGTGCCTTCCAGTGGCGAGGGCGTGGAGGTTGAAGGCTATCCTGAAGTACGGTTCGTCGGCTTGTAGCTAGAGTTTATCAATATTTCCAAAGTTTGCGACCAAGAACCTCTGCTTCTTTTCGAAAAGTTAGAGTTTTGCGTGTGCTCTGCGCCTAGTCTAGACCGTCCTAATAGGACGAGTATAGAGTGAGGGCGGGCTGAGGCTGTGTTACTTAGGCTTGAGTATTGTTGATGAAAAGATGTTGAGTGTTTTTTGTAGGGTTTAGTAGTCGTATATCCACTTGTATTTTTTGTCGAGGTAGCCGAGGTAGGGCTTGACGTTTATGGGTTCGCCCGTTATTTTCTTTATGAGGTTCGCTGGGTCGTAGAGGTTCCCGTAAAGGTGAATGTTCGTGGTCAACCACTTCTTCGTGTCTTGGAAGGTGCCCTTCGCCACTTGTTCTCTCCAGTTGGGTATTGCTTTGTCCAGTTTGGCGAGGAGTTGTCCGCTGTAGATGTTGCCCAAAGCGTAGGTTGGGAAGTAGCCGAAATATCCGCTTGCCCAGTGAGTGTCCTGCATGACTCCTTCCGAGTCGTTCTCGATGTCCACGCCGAGATAATCCTTGTACTTTCGGTTCCAAGCCTCGGGAAGGTCATCGACGCCTATCTTGCCCGGTATCAAGTCGCGTTCAATCTCGAAGCGGATGATTACGTGGAGGCAGTAAGTAACCTCGTCGGCTTCGACCCGAATCTTAGAGGGCTTGACTTGGTTGATGGCGCGGACAAAATCGTCCAGAGCAACGTCGGCAAAAGTGTTGCCCGTGAGCTGCTTCAACTTCGGGTAGAAGTAGGACCAGAACTCCCGCGACCTCCCGACGATGTTCTCGACGAAGCGTGACTGAGACTCGTGGAACCCTAAGGAGCAGCCGTTGCCCACGGGCTGATAAATCCACTCGGGGTTGAGGCTCTGCTCGTAAACAGCGTGACCGCCCTCGTGGAGTATGGAGAAGAGAGAAGACGCCATGTTAGTTTCATAGTAATGCGTCGTTATGCGCACATCATCGTAATAGCCAGTCGTGAAGGGATGTTCAGTCTCGTCAATCCTGCCTCCAGCCTTGGGAGACTCAACGTCATAGCCGATGAACTTGGCAAGCTCGTTAGAGATTCTCTGCTGAACGTCCAAGGGAACCTTGCGGTCGAGGAAAGACGTGGCGGGCTGCTTCGGCGCGTTCACACATCTCTTCAGCACAGAGACCAAGCCTTCCCTTAGCTCTCCGAAAACCTTCGCTATCATGTCTGCGGTCATCTTGGACTCGAAGATGTCGATGAGGGCGTCGTAGGGTGTCTTCGTGCCCTTCACCTCCATGAGGATGTCCGCTGCCTGCCTCCTCAAGTCCAAGAGTTTCTCGAGTTCGGGCTTGAACATAGAATAGTCCTTGGCTGCCTTTGCTCTCTTCCAAGTGTTAACAGCGATGGCTTGCTGCCTAGCAGTCTCGACGACCAGCTTCTCTGGAAGCTTAGTCTGCTCGTCATAATTCTTCCTCATCAGGTAGACGTTTCTCTTCTGCAGTTCAGCCAAGCCCATGTAATCTGGGTGTTTTTCTATGCTCGAGAGCAGTCTCTCGATTTCGGGGTCAATGCTCATGCGGTGCTCGAACTGGCTGAGCAGGGCTAGCTGTTGGCTTCGTAGGTTTACGGCTTTAGGGGTCATCTTGGTCTC
>CAZPDY010000019.1:0-10694 GCA_964585455.1 uncultured Candidatus Bathyarchaeia archaeon
TGCTATGAGAGCGAGTATTAACGAAAGCTTTGCCACGCCGTGAACTTTCTCACCTACCCTGACGATTAGCCATTTTCCATAAGTCAACGCCCCAAAGACAAAAACACAGATCAGCGCTGCGTAGACATCCCACAATGTCCACAGAGGAAGGCTCGGCGTGACTGGGTGCAGGAAGAAGGCTATGAGCATCGAGACATAAATCAGAGCCACGTAATGCCATTTCTTTCTCACCATTAACCCAGCGCATAGGGCGCCTATAGGCTCGGCTATGCCGAAGAAGATGGGTTCAGCTCTGGGTCTGAGTGTCCAGCCGGCGCCGAAGCCTATGAAACCAGCCAAAAATCCCTTTGCGGGTCCTAAGACAATGCCTTCGAGAGGCAGGATTAGAATCATCCAGCTACGCCAGATGCCGGGAAGGAAGGATAAAAGGGTGTGGAGCGCTCCGAACAAGCTTATTAACGCGATTTCTTGGGTTTTCCGCATGGCTGGTCGCAATTGTTTTAGAAAGTTTCTTTTTTATGGTTTGCGCAGCTAATAGGTGAGGAAAGTTGGTATGCGTGTAGTTTATCATGAGCGATACGAGGAAGTATACACGGCGGACCCTGCAGCGGCGCCTGGCAGAATCGAATCTATCAGAAAAGAGTTGAGAGGTCTTTTTCAGTTTGTTGAACCCGCCGCAGCAAGCCCAAAGGATTTGCGGCTAGTTCACTCGCAAAGCCACATCGACTGGGTTAAACAGCAAGGCCTGACTTATGAGGTTGCCGTCTTGGCTGTTGGTGGAGCGCTGAAGGCATCTGAAATCGCAATGCAAGGAAAAGCGTCTTTCGGTCTCATCAGACCTCCGGGGCACCACGCAAGTCAGGATTCTAGCTGGGGTTTCTGCTACTTCAACAACGTCGCTATCGCGGTTGAGAGGCTTCGGAAAGAAGGCTTGATTAAGCGGGCTTTGGTCGTGGACATCGACTTGCATTATGGAGACGGCACCGCCAACTTCTTCGTGACCGTGCCTGAAGTGGCATATCATCATGTTGAAGGCAGCGGCAGAGATGGCTTTATAGAAGATTTGGAGCGATTTCTTGCTTCTCAGAAAACCTGCGACATTGTTGCCGTTTCCGCTGGCTTCGATGGGCATGAGTTGGACTGGGGTGGTTTGCTGAAAACTGAAGACTATTCGACAATCGGCAAGACCTTAAGAGAATATGCTGACGAAAAATGCGGCGGACGAGTGTTTGCGGTCTTAGAAGGCGGCTACAACCACGACGTGCTCGGAAAAAACGTGAAGGCATTGCTTCTTGGGTTTGGTTAGATGGTTTGATGGAACTACTAAATTCTTATATACCGTGGTTCCGACACTAGTATGCCTAGGTAATTGGTCATTGCGCCGTAAATGGCAAGGTGTATCGAAGCTGGCTGCAATCGTAGGCGGCTTTTTGATAATGGTAGGAATACTTCTCCTAGGCGTCGCAGCTCTGGTCCTTGCTGGGTATTTGAGCATAGACTTATTGTTTGAAGGAAAATACGTGCTGACGTTTGCCCTCGTAATGGTCGTAGTAGGTCTGCTCGACACTTTTTCCGCTATTATCATCGCACGGTGGTAGGTAAAGAATGTCAGAGGCTAGAAGAGCTGTATCACTACTCATTGGGGGAGTCCAATGTGGTTTTGGCGTGTTAGCTTCGATCCTCACATTCCTAATCTACGCCAGCCCAACAGTACGAGAAGCTTTCGCGATAGCGTCCGAGGAGGTTTACTTGTACATGTTTCTTCTTCTGGTTTTCGGCATACTCTCAGTCTTGAGCGGGCTACTCCTGGCTCGTGAACAGAGGTAAGTGTATCGAGAATGGGAGAAACACGTCTCAAGAGAGAGCTGGGGCTTCTTCAGGCGACGATGATGGGAATAGGCGGAGCCATCTGCGCTGGCGTCTTTGTCACACTGGGCTACGCCGCAACCCTCGCGGGCACGGCTCTCATAATCGCCATGGTTCTCTGTGGAATCATAAACCTGTTCACCATGCTTAGCTACGCTGAGCTTGGCGCTGCCGTCCCAACCGCGGGCGGCGAATACACGTTTGCCAAAATCTCTTTCGGCGGGTTCATTTCGTTCGCAACAGGGTGGTTTGAGTGGATAAGCAACATGTTCTACGCAGCCTTTTCCGCCGTGGGCTTTGCGTTGCTCGTGTCTTATGCCGTTCAAACATCAGGCGTGCCCCTGGTTGTCAACATACCCATAATCGCGGTTCTGACCGTGGCAATATTCACCGTAATCAACGTTAAAGGTGTGAAAGAGACGGGCAACGTCCAAACCGGGCTGGTGATAATCTTGCTCGCCCTCTTGGGATTGTTTGCGGTTTTGGGCTTGCTTTCAGGTCAAAGCACAGGAACCATGGAGCTTTCAGCACCAGAGGGACTGTTGGGTATTTTCAAGGCTTCAGCCTTCATTTTTGTGGTTTACTTGGGGGGAGAAGCCATAGCGGTTGCGCAGGCAGAGATAAAGGACCCTAGCAAGACGATTCCAAGGGCGATACTGATATCGTGCGTAGCTCTGATTTTCATCTACACGATTATCGCGTTTGTTGTGTTCAAGATAGTTCTGCCTCAAGACTTGGCTGGTAAAGAGTCGCCTCTTGCTTACGTTGCAGAGCGTTTTATGGGACCTCTGGGCATAGGTGTGATTACGGTTGCTGGAAGTATTGCCGCGTTGTCTTCGGTTAACACTTCTATCATGGCTCAGTCGAGGGTCGCTTATGCTTTGGCTAGAGATGGCTATTTTCCAAAAAGCTTCTTCAGTGTTCACAAGCGTTTTTGCACACCTTACGTGGCGATTTTGGTCGGGTCGATTTTTGTAGCTGCAACTGCTGCGATTGGGGTCATAAATTTCGTTACTTACGCCACCGATTTTGGTTTCATCATTGGTTTCATCTTCGTCAACCTCTCCTTGATTAAGCTTCGCAGCAGCCAACCGAGCCTACGTAGACCCTTCAAGGTTCCGCTTTACCCGTTGACGCCTATTTTGGGGATAGTCACTTCGCTTTTCTTGATTTTCTTCTTAGAGCCGAGCACGGTGTTCATAGGCGTAGAGCTTCTCATCTTCGGTCTCGTAGCCTACTACATAAGGATGGTTGAACACCATCGTATCCATCTGGCCTTGGGGGGAATGAACTTGGGCATAAGCGCTTTTTCGGCACTGCTCGCTATTCTGGTAACATCGAATTCTCTGCCGATGGCTTTGTCCCCGAACATGTCGCTGCTTTTATTCGGCGTCGCTGCCACGGTCAGCGTGACCTACTTGCTAGCGGCTCTTCTTAACATCACAACGAGCTCTTGAGAGTGGTGCCTATGTCAGAGAGTGAAGGAAAAAAGCTTTTAAAGAACACGATTAAGGCGGAGCGGTCTCAACTCCTCGACATTGTTCGGAGGTTGGGTTCAAAGCTGAGTGGGTTGATGATTACCTGCGGCTTTCTGGTTCTCGCTTTCGGTGTCTACCTCTTTATCGTCCCTCCCGACCCTGTTCTTTCTGCGGGACTCAGCTTGATATTCACGGGCGCCCTGGGCTTCGTCGGCGGCTTGAACATTCTGTGTGGCTTGCTGCTCCTGCTGGGAGAAGACTGAACGGTTATGCCCGATGATTCTGAGGTAACCATTAATAATCGCTGCCGAATACAGAACAATCGTGGCTGTCTATGAAGAAAGTTGAGGAGAATGGCTCTTCTGCTTCCAACATCGTCAAGATAAAATGGGTTGATGGCTTGAAGTTCGTGGCAACAGACAGTGAGGGAAATTCCATCGTGATGGACGCCTCAAGACAAGCTGGCGGTGAAAGCTCAGGTTTCAGCCCTATCCAACTGCTTTTGGCGGCTTTGGGAGGGTGCACGGGCATGGACGTTGTGCATATTATGCGGAAGCAGAGGCAACAAGTCGACGGCTTGGAGATACTTGTGTCTGGAAGACGAGTTAAGGAGCCCCCAAGAGTATACACCAACATCCACGTAGAATACAAGATTGAAGGAAAGAACATAGAAGAAAGTGCAGTTCAACGAGCTATATATCTTTCTGAAAACAAATACTGCTCTGTCGGAGCCATGTTGTGGGCTAAAGCCGAAGTCGAAAGCAACTACACCATACAACAGAAATAGGCGCCGGGAGTAGGATTCGAACCCACGCGGCCCAAAGGGCCACAGGCTCTCAAGGCCTGCGCAATAACCACTCTGCCATCCCGGCGTTATGGCACACTTGTACAGTTCTGCGCACGAGTTAAAATATTAATCTACTCATAAGTTGGCGCTGTTCACATGTTCCAGTTAATGGGGAAACGCGCATTCTCGGGTTCTTTTTCCCCTTTGCGTAGCTAAACCTTTTTATACGGGATTGCTGTATGGTTGGTTGTCACATTAATCATGCTTAATTAAGAAGCTTCTAAAGGCTTTCGGAAATTAGATGCAAAATTTTGTGACAGGAGAAATAAAGAATATGCAAGTAGAATACTTTAAAGATTTGCCCTTAAGTAGAGAAATCTTAAGAGGCATAGAAGAGCTTGGATTCGAAAACCTCTTTCCTATTCAGGCTCAAGCGATAACGCCGTTACTCGAAGGAAAAGACGTTATCGGGCAAGCGAAGACAGGAACGGGCAAGACTGCAGCCTTCGGAATACCGATGGTCGAACGCATCGACGCGAGGACGAGCAGTGTCCAAGGTTTGGTTTTAGAGCCGACACGTGAACTCGCCATACAAATCGCAGACCACATACGCCGCATCGGAAAATACGCAGCACTCAAAGTCCTGCCAGTCTTCGGCGGAGAACCAATTCAGGGACAAATACGCGAGATGGAGGGCGGCGTCCACATCGTAGTGGGCACACCGGGTCGCGTAATAGACCACTTGAAACGTGGAACATTGAGCCTATCATCGGTGAAAATCGTCGTGCTAGACGAGGCAGACCGAATGCTTGACATGGGCTTCATAGACGACATAGAATACATACTCTCAAGGACGCCGAGAAATAGACAGACGAGCCTTTTCTCTGCAACGATAGACAAGACAGTAATGGACGTATGCAATAGGTACATGAGGAACCCGGAGAAGATCCTCGTAAGCAGGGACGAGATAGCCCTTACGCAAATCGACCAGCGCTACATGGTCGTGAACCCCGCAGACAAGTTTGCAGTCTTATGCGACATTTTGGACGAAAACCACATAGGAAGAGCAATAATATTCTGAAGAACACGGAGAGCAGCAGACATGCTATCCAACAGGTTAAGGACACGGGGATACGACGCAAAACCGTTCCACGCGGGCTTCACTCAGCCACAGAGAGACTTCGTCGTCAACGCTTTCAGACGGGGAAAACTTAGGCTACTCATCGCAACGGATGTTGCCGCGAGAGGCTTAGACATTCAAGGGATAACCCACATAATAAACTATGATGTCCCGCTGGATGCTTTGGTGTATTTTCACAGAATCGGACGGACGGCTAGAATGGGACGTGAAGGAACAGCCATAACGCTCGTGGGCTACGGAGAATTGTCGCAATTCAACAGCATAAGAGCTTTGACGAAGACTGATATAGAGGAATTGGAAGCACCAGAACAACGTTGGTGAAATGGTAGAATGGACAAAGGGGAGGGCAGGGCGTGGTCTGGAAGAGGACGCCCTAGAGGAAACTACCATTCACACTTCGACACAAGAATCCTAGAATACCTCGTCGAGCTGTCCGTGAAGCATGAAATCAGCACGACAGAATTCTTCGATGCGGTCGTCCACGCATGGAACAACGGAAAAGCAACATGCCTTGAGTTGACAATCAATTTTCGCAAGAAGAAAGAAGACAGCGCCATCTTTCTCATAACCAAAGGCTTCAAGGTCGTAGCCCAACTTCCAATACCCGAACATATTCTCAAAGAAACTGACCCTCTCAACGGGTTTGACTACATACGCAAACGCGTCAAGAATGCCTCGGAGAGAAAGGAAAGAAGAATTTTTGACAGTAGCCACATGCAAATCAAAGACCTGAGGCTCGGGATGAAAAGAATACACCTAGAAGCCCGAGTCACTGAGATTTCAAAGCCAAAACAAGTAGTGACGAGGTTTAATGATTATGCTGTTGTCGCTAACGCGACTCTCTCGGACAGAACCAGCACGATTAGGCTGCCATTATGGAATGAGCAGATTAAAATGGTCTCAATCAACGACACGGTTCAAATCGAGAACGCCAACGTCATAGTCTTTCGTGGCGAAAAGCAACTGAGAATCGGAAGGAATGGCACACTGAAAATAGTGGAAAACCAGCCTCCGCAGCAGGACTGCCAACATCCATGTTTAGACCATCCTAACAGGACGGTCTAGACTAAGCGCAGAGCACACAAAAACAGCCTAGTCAGGAACCTCCAGACCAAGCTGACGTTTCAAAGTCTTGTACCGATTCCTCACCGTGACCTCAGTCACACCCGCAGCTTCAGCAATGTCCTTCTGCGTCTTCTTCTCATTATTCATCAAACAGGCAATGTACAAAGCTGCAGCGGCCAAGCCCATCGGGTCTTTCCCCGCCGCAGCCCGCCGACGCTGCGCTTCCCGTAGAATCTTAATCGCCGAACCTTGCGTCTGTCCACTAATCCCAGTCCGCTCAGCAATCTTAGAAACGTAGGTTAACGGGTCAGCGATGGGCATTCGTACGTCCAACTCTCGAAGCAGCAGTCGATAGCACCGTGCAACGTCCTTCTTATCCACCAAACTAGTTTCAGCAATCTCCCGCAGAGTTCGAGGTGTACCCGTCGTCCGGCAAGCCGCATACAACGAAGCAGCCGCAATTGCTGCGATACTTCGCCCACGCACCAGACCCTTATCCAACGCCTTGCGATAAACAACCGCTGCTTTCTCCTTCACAGAAGCTGGAACGTACACTTTATCCGACAACCTGTCCAACTCAGCCATAGCCTGCGCCAAATTTCTGTCAACGCTCGAATGGACACGCGACCGAATCTGCCACTTCCGAAGCCTCCACATCTGAAGCCGCGTCGACAACGGTAGCTTTCGACCAAAGGCGTCTCTGTCGACCCTGCCAATCGCCGTCGACAAACCCTTATCATGGACGGAATAAGAAGTAGGTACACCCACACGGCTTCGGGAGGCCTTCTCTTCCTGCGTGAAAGCCCGCCACTCTGGGCCCTTGTCCATCATCTGCTCCCGCAGAACAAGCCCGCAGTCCCCGCAAACAGTCTCCCCGCTATCGTAATCATGCACAAGATTTGAACTACCACACTCAGGACACTTATCCGTCAGACGCTGACTCGCTATAGTCTTCTTGCTCACTGCAACACCCTCGACGAACTTTACTGGCGTAAACCAGTCACAACGTTAAGTTCCTCATCAGAAGCTTCGGAATCAAAAACCGTCCATCTGGCCGCCGTTAAAAAGCCTATGGATATGTTTTAATATATAAAGCTTTCGATTTCGCTTTTCAGATTCACAAGACTTAAGCAGAAGAGAGATTTTCCATCTGTTCTAAAAGTCTCCATAAAAAATAAAGAGAAAGCCTCATGAAAGCATGTTAGCCTGATTAAGTTTATTAGTGGTGTCCAATTTTTGTTTGTGTGAAGCCCGGTGGTGTAGCGGTCAAGCATGGCGGGCTCTGGACCCGCTGACGAGAGTTCGAATCTCTCCCGGGCTACCAAAGATTTTCTTAAGATTTTCCAAGATATTTGCGGTATGTTAGGGGAAGTAACAGATTTATTAGTAATGAGCAGATGCTTTTGTTTTATGAAGCTCTTGGCTATAACGGGATCTCAAAGGAAAGAAGGAAACTCGTATTTGTTGGTTCTAGAAGTTCTCAGGTCTATGGAATTTGATTGCGAAATAATTCAGTTAGCAGAAAAGAATATAGGATTTTGTGACCTTTGCGGAAAATGTGAGTTTGGAGATTGTGTCTTGGAAGACGACTTCAATCAAATCGTCGAAAAAATGAAGGTAGCTGATGGCATCATATTTTCGTTCCCTAAGTATTTCTCTGTCTCTTCTAAATTCCTTTGCTTCTTGGAACGGTTAGACATAACTCAACACTGCAAGGAATACCGCGGGTTCAGGAAAACGGGCGTTGAACGTGACCCAAATTTTAAGCCGCCATTCAAAGGAAAACCCTTCTGTATTTTCGTAGTATCTGGTTTAGGAAGAGCAGAGGAACCTTTAAGACTAGCCGCTTATGAACTGTGGGGAATGCGGATGAAGCTTATCATGCATGATTCGCGGCCTTTTCTTGGAGTTTTTGTGAGAGGAGAGGGGAGAGGAGAGGTTCTTAATGATCAGAAAGGCATAGAAGATTGCAGAAAGCTTGTTAGAAAACTTGTTGATTCCATAAACCATTGAAAATTCGAAGATTTCTGCGGTGGCGGCTAGCGATCAACAAGCAAAAGTTCAATTTTCGCTAACTAATCGCTTCTAAACCTGATTTTGATATCGTTTTGAGAAGATTTTGCAGAAAGTGTTGCTATAAACAGATTCGCAGAAGACCATCTCGAAAAATGAGGAATTTAAACGAGATAAGTCACGTATCCCGGGCTACCATAAGATTTCCTTATAACGGAGATTTTTCAAAGCGCTTTTAAGTTCCTTTTCTTAAAAAGCTAGTCGTGAAAAGATGAGAAGAAAACGGTTCCTTTCAGAAGTAACAGAAAGTATTCTTTTCCCATATGAGGCTAGCAAGATATATGAAGAAGAGATAGTTGGGGAATTCGAAAACAAATTTGAAGCAGAATATTTCATTGAATTTCTTAGTGCTTTGGAAGAAAACGGTTCTATTCTAGATCTGGCGTGCGGCGATGGTAGGCACACCTTACAACTTTCTGAAAAGTTAGATAATGTCATAGCTCTGGATCTCTCGCCTAACAACCTAAGGATGGCAAAGAACAAGTGCCGAAATAAGGAAAACATTAGTTTTATAAAAGGCTCGATGCTTGAACTCCCTTTTCGAGAGAACACTTTTGACGGCATCTGGTTTTCGCAAGCTTTTGAATGTGTTCCACCAGACAGAAGAGAAAGCATTTTGGCTTCTCTAAAGCATGTATTGAAATCGAAAGGAATTTTGTATATGAGCGTTGAGACTTGGATGGCTTCAAGCATGTGGAGTTCTTTCAAGGAGCTATGGGGCGATTTTAGACTTTATTTTTATTGGAAATTCATAAAAAGAAGGCCACTCTTATGGGGAGAGTTTCTGTATTATCTTACATCTGAGAACGTTCGAGACAGATGCTCTGGCTGGCATTATCATGTGCATACAGACAAATGGGCTCTTAAGAGGCTACTTCGTAGATTCAAGTTTGAGTTATTGAGATTACACCTGCACAATGGCTACATTTACACTCTTTGCAAAGCTACAACACAAGGACCAGCTCAAGATAAGATAAATTATTGACAATCATCCACCCGATGGAAAAAGATAATATCGTCGATTCCACTTCAGTCAGCCTAATGTTTAAGCATCTCTACAGTATTGAAATCTTCTTTTAACCACGTTTTGAGGATGTTTTCCAGAAAGAATTGAGAATCGAGTCTTAACCCCGATAATTTAAACCGATATTTGAACCTATCCCGGGCTACCAACAACACTGCAGTTTCCACAGCTATTCCTTGGAAAGCCATCAGAGAACTGCGTTATTAGTTGTTTTAAGTGGTTTTCACACGTTTTTGAAAGGTTGAAGCCTAATTCTCGTGTTTTTTCGACTAATTCCTTGTCTAGGTACAGAACAACGTTTCGTTTGTTGCTCATTTTGCGTCTGCACCCCTCTGCGTGCGGAGGGGCTGGAAGGTTGTGTGTTATAAGTTTGGTGCTTTAGAGAGACTGATGTCTGATTCTGCGTCTTCTGTAGAAGACTGCTAGTAGTGTTGCTGCTATGAATAATGGTAGAATGATTAGTGATGGAAACTCCGGAATCAAGTGATATTCAGACGAATTGATGGTTCCCCAGTCCTCCGGATGGCACAAAGGTCGCACATCATCCAAGGGGCATCAATCCAAGGCCAGCATTGATACTTATCATAGTCTTGGTAATCTAAGCTCCAGAACAGAACGCCCAGGGATTTGTCTACTCCTGCTATGACGCCGATTTTGTCATACGTAATGTTAAACTCTGTTGTCCAGTACGCTTCAGTGCTTTGCATGCAAACAGACCAACCAGAGGCGGTAGTAAACTCCCAGTAACTAGCTCCAGCTCCTCGTTGCTCATAAAAGGAACCATTTCTGAAAAGCCATATTGATATGTCATCTGCATCTGGAAGCGGAGTCTTGCCATTGTCAATGTCTAACACTATGCCATTGTAGTCCCAGTCATAGTGAACTCCGAAGCTCATGTTAAAAGCCACATAAAAGATTCTCTCCGTCTTGCTTGAGATACACACAGGTTTCATTAAAACAAAACGAGTTGGCATCACTCCACTCACCTGCACTTATGAAACCATCAATAGTGGGCGTTGACCCAGCTACCGCCTCAACTATATCACTTGAGGCAACTGTCACGCGTGAGATCAACGGCAAAATAAGAACAAGACAACAGCATAGAAATAGTCTGCAAGTTTTCATGATGGTATATTTTCGCTTCTTGACTTCTTATGATTTGTTGATGAAATTCTACCATCGATAACTTCATGCCTTTCTATAGAAGAACCTCAAAAACAACCTGTGCATTCCAAGTCAAACCACTGGCGGTGGTGGGGG
>CAZPDY010000020.1:0-9945 GCA_964585455.1 uncultured Candidatus Bathyarchaeia archaeon
GTCATCCGATTGAGGGGCCCGTGCGTTCTCAAATCGCCCGAATAAGCGACAGCACCTTCTGACGTGTGGATGACGAAGCCGTAAGCGGCGGGAATGGAGTGGTCTACGTGGACGGGTTCGATTTCCAAAGAGCCGACTTGAAACCTTCTGCCAGTCCTGAAAGTCTTGTAATCATGTTCGCCCAAGTCGATTCGGCTGGATTCTTCCATGGCTTCGATGATTATCTTAGTGCCCTCTCCACAATAGACTGGGATTTTCTCGTCGACGAATGACAAGTATCCGACGTGGTCTAGGTGTGCGTGGGATACTATGATTCCGTCGATTTCGGGCGCTGTGTACTTGATTCCAGTGTTCGTTAACATGTCTTTAGCGTAGAGTCCTCTGAGGTTTGGGAGGAGTCCGAATTCTAGGTAGTCGCCTGCTCCGTTCACTGCGCGTGGACAGAGATAATTTTCAAAGTATTCTCTTTCTCTCGAGAAGGGTAAGCCGAAGTCCAAGAAGACTCTTGTGCCTTTGTCTTGGAGGAGGATTTTGTTTCCGCCTATCACGTTCACTCCGCCGAAAAAAGTTAGAGTCGTCTTGCTCATCGTCGTTCCTATCCCTCTTTTCTGCAGATGTTCGATATTACTAATATTATGTGGGGCAGTGTGAATACGCTGAAGACTTTTGTGTATTTTGCAGAGGCAGCTTTCTTTATGTTCTCTTTTTTTCCTCCAGATTCCAGGTAGCCCTCTATGAAGGAATAGGCGATTGTTTTGGCTGCTTTGTCCGAGTGAATCGGGAGAATGTAGTGACCTGAATAATAGAGGAGCTCAGCTATGTCCCATGGCTGGTTCTCATTTCTCGTGGCTTGTTCAAGGTCCAAGAAGCACACTCTCCCATCCTTAGTGATTAAAATGTTCTCAGGCTTGCAGTCTCCCAAAGAGATTCCCAGCGAGTGTGCTCTTGCGATTTCTTTTCCGACTTTCTTTATGGTCTCGGTGTCGCTTATCACGTCTTTCTTCGAAGAAGAGGCTATTATTCGTCTGACTGTTTCACTCAGTTTCTCTCCCTCGACAAAATCCTCGAAAATCAAACGCTCCTTGAGACTGACGTAAAGAACCCGTGGAACAGCAAAGCCCTGTTGGCTTAGAAACTGGTTTATGGAATACTCTCTTTCGAGCCGCGTTTCTGCCAGAACCGCGAACGACTGCGTGCCCAGAGTCCACAACGCTAGGGGGAACCATTTGAAGCCAAACCAATCTTCAAACTTCTTCACCACTATTCTCTGCGTTTCGTGGTTCTTTTGAAGACAGAGCAAGAAGACACTGTTGAGGACGCCACCCATTTCTTCGATGGTTATGTTTAATGTCTCTCCACCTGGCACAGTTTTACGCACGAAGTCTTGGATGGTTGTTTGGTCAGACAGGGGAATTGGACCGAGGGGCGTGGGCATCAGTAAGTATTTTTCTGTTTCATCCAGTTGCCTGAGTAGTTCATTTCCTGCTTTTTGGTTGGAGTTTTTCGCGAAGAACCGTTGGTACTGCAGAAAAGCATTCGTTGTCCTTAAGGAAACACCTCGGAGATACGGTAGCAGAGCTTTTCGGATGGAGATTAGGATGTTTGAAAACGTGTTTCTCTGGCGGTTCGTTGCCTTAATAAAATCCTTACCGATTCTCACGTAGCCATCCGACAGCATCACGTAGTTTTCTGTCTCTAATTCTCTCAGAGCCGTCAAGTATCCACTCATGATAGAATCAATGTTCCGCTTCTTCAATCCTCTCCTAAACATGCTCAAGAGACTGTAAATCAACGGCGGAAACAGCTTCACCCTTCTCCTCATGACTTCGTACATGAAATACTCTGGTTCGATGAGGAGTTCAGCCGACAATTCGGGGTACTGTAAGATGATGTTCTTCAGAAGCTCTAACACGAACCGTTTCTTAATCCTCACCTCCATCTCAACCAAATAGTGAGGGTTGACCCACGGTCTGTAGGGAAGAGCGATTATTCCTGCAGCGACTTCGCCTAATTTTCCACGTTCCACGTCGCTTTCGAACACCTTCTGGTCGATTGCGACGATGGAGAGGTTGGTTTCGCCTACTTGTTTGGTGAGGCTGCTTATTTTGGGAGCGTAGTTGGGTATGATTAGTAGGATGTTCCTTTCACCTTTTTCATGGGCATGCCCGTGGACGTTTGGTCCGTAGAAACAAGCCGCAACGACCTCTTTAGACCCTACAGTCTCTTTGCACTGTTCCAGAATGTGTTCTTCTTCGAGGGCATCGGCGTTGGCGAGTATGGTCATGGCTGCTTTAAACTATAGTTTTTCGGCGTTTAAAAGCTATCTACCTATTGAAACAGCATAACTTTTTTACAAGATGTTCACCCTTATGTGCACTCTTAAATATTTCTACCAAGAATATTGATTTGGTTGATATAGACATGGGAAAATGTCCTTCCTGTGGCGCAAGCTCCATATTTGGAATTTCTACTAAGAAATGCATTTGGTGTCACAAAGAAGTATGTAGCAAGTGTGTGCCAGAGTGGCATGGTAATCTTTCAGTCAAAATACATAGTGAGACAGTATCTGCTCCGGCTGTTTATGAGACCGTCGGTTTTTGCTCTGATAAGTGTTTTCATCAGTTTTGGCAGAAAGTGTTAGAGTATCCGATGGAATATCATATTGGGACAAATATCAACAACTTCAACAGAAATTGGATAAGACTCTGGAATGATTCAATAGTCAAGACCTTCAGCGCAAGCTCTGCAAATGCTGCGGAGATTGTAGCAAAAATCAACCGTGCCCTACAGATTCACACTGAGAGGTTTCCTGCTTTTCCGTGGTGGGATTCTTCAGGTAAGCCAACGTGGATGGCTACTAAATCTTCTCAAAAATCGCGATTGACATTAGCCCAAAACCTCGAAAAGTGCGGACGCCTTGAGGATGCAGCCAGAACGTACGAGGAATTACATATGTATGATAACGCTAGAGGGTTAAGAGAGAAGGGAAGACACATAATCCTCAAGAAGACTGACATTTCTGTAAACCTTAATTCCTTGTTGCAGCAAGTAAAAGATGGCGGAATTGTAGTTGTTTACCGTTGCCCACATTGTGGAGGCTCTTTGAAAATAGGAAAGGAAACGAACACAGAATCTTTACAGGTCTGTCAGTATTGTGGTTCAGAAATTAAAGCTATAGATGTAGCTGATTTTCTTAAAACTGCTCTTTCTTAATGCTTTTTGCCGTTAAAATAGCAAAAATGTTTCCCTACTAACGCTGCGAGCATATTGCGAGAATATGTGTACTTTGCATCGAAACAACAAATCCAAAACAACTCTTGCTGACATTTTATCATCCATATACTGTTCTCACCAGATTCTAGACAGCTTAAAAAAAGGAAAAAAAGAGGCTTTACGACGGTGGCGGTGGGGGCGCTGGTGCGGCAGTTATAGGTTTAATCGAGAAGAACGCGACGGCTAGCAGTACCATGGCTATCCATATTATGATGAATCCTATCAAGATTATCGTTAGGACGGCGCCTATCAGCAGTATCATTCCCGCGGTGGAGAACATGCCGACTCCAGACTTTGCTGCGGTTAGGTTGAGTGATTTTCTGTAGAATATGGCTGAAATGACGACGAATACAAACAGAACAACTAAGGCTGCAATGATAGCTGCCAACAAACCTAGAATAACGCTTGGGTCTATGAAACCTTCTTGGAATGCTTCCATCCACTCAGCGGCGTTCATCCAGTCGGTGATGGGTAGAGTGGTGAGTGCCATTAGAAATGTGGCGACAAGGGTGCCTACGAAGGCTATTCCCCCTACTATGGTCAGTATAAAACCATAGAGAGTGTTGTTGAATATGCCCGCTTCGTTGTAGTTGTCCGCTAACCCCTTCATAGCTACCAGCACCAGGATTATACCTATGAGACCGAGTACGCCTGCGTAGAATGTTCCGAATATGCCTAGAAAGCCTATGACAAGCAGTATCGCTCCTATGCCACCTAGGTTTTTGCTCGTTTCTAGATTCATCTATTAATGCCTCGGAGAACACGGTTTCTATCTGTTTGAATAAAAGCTTTTCTAGAACATTGCAACTTACAATGGACCTTTGAACAAACAAGTAGCAAATTCGTTCCATTCACAGAGTAACGAGAACAGCCATTTTGAAGCATTCCTCAAAGTAGAAAAGTTTCAGGGTGGGAGCGGAGGACTTTCTGTCCGTAAAGTAGGTGCAGGTTTCCACAGCAGGGCCAGTATCCCGCCTATAATAGAAAGCAAACCCCCGAACGCAGTTATTATGCCAGATATAGATATGCCCAGGATAAGCACTAATATTCCCTATGCTTTCGCTGAGCTAGGCGTGGTATACATCATAATCGCTCCCATAATAATGATTATTCCGAAGATTGCGAAAATTCCTGGTATCGCCCCAACGCCAAGCGTGATAGGTGCGATTACGGCACCAACAATGGCCAACACGATTCCACCAAGAAGAACGAAGATTCCACCGATCAAAGATATGACAAACGCTGCAACGGGTCTTTCTTCCGTCTGTTCACTCCAAACTCATATTTTCATCTTGTACTAATAAGACTTATTGATGCTGGTTGGCTTAAAAAAGAATCATTTTCGTTGGATTATTTTCATGTAAGCAAACATAGCGGTCACGGCGAAGATTACCGAGAAAACAACCACGTTCCTTATCATGTCTAACGTAAAAACTGGGTAGCCCAAGAGGAAGGAGCGAATAAGGTCTGCGCCGCTGCTCAGAGGGTTAAGCTCAGCCAAAACCACGAGAGGCTGAGGCATTACTCCATCTCGACCGAGACTCTGAATGAGCGATAACGGGTAGAAGATGCTGCTGCAGAAAAACAACACGTAATAGACCAAGCCTCGGGCGGTGACGAATTTCTCGAAGCTCGTCGTGGAGACTGCAATGGCTATGCTCAAGCCCGAAATCCCCGTGGCAAGCAGGAAAAGAGCGCCCAAGATGACGAGAAGTTGCGGGAGCGATGGAAAGCTGAGAAAAAGAAACGTGGTCAGGAGCAGGGGCGACATGTACAGCATTCCCCTCAGCCCACCTGCAAGAAGCCTGCCAAGAGCTAATTCTAAGCGTGTGAGGGGTAAGCTGAGCATGTAATGATGAATTTCGCGGCGCACTTCCATGTTAATCTCTCTGCCAATCATAAAAGCAGAAGCAAACAAGCCGACCACCGTGACACCCGGGGCGAAGAAGCTGAAGTAACTCAAGATTTGTGTGGCAATTTCAGGGTTTACCATCTGGTTATACACCACTGCCATGATAAACAGGTCTGTGAGGTTCATGCTGATGAGCCCGACGAGCCACCACTTGTAACGGAAAAAATTTTTGAAATCATATTCAATCATGCGCAAGATTCCCTTCATTATTGCCAGCCTCCTCCTTCGAGTCTCCTCTCGTATATCGTGACGCCTATGAGGGTGAAAGTGGCGAAGAATATAGCTAACCCGAGTATGGCTGCCAGAGGTGTCAACATTAAGTAATCTTCGATGCCAACGCCCCAGCGAAACAGGTCGGAAGCAAACGAGACGGGATTAAATTCGGCGATGGCTGCGTACAGTTGGTTTGCATTTTGTATGAAGATTTGTGGGTACATGACCGTGCTCAACCTGATTATTAAGGCGTCTAAGACTCCCATGAGAATGTCGAAGCGGTCGCCCGACTTCAACGCCACAGCGATCGTGATGCTCATTCCTGATACCCCGAAGGCGAAGAGGAACAACGCCGAGAGGGCGATTACAAGGTTAATCGGGTTTGCAATTCCCACTATCGCCAAGGCTATTGCGATGAGTGGTCCTACAAAAATGAAGCTGCGTATCCCTCCACCCACCGACCTTCCCAGAACGAGTTCTCTTCTGGAAACAGGCAGGCTCAGGAGGTACTCGAAGACTCCGTGCTCTGCTTCTTCGAAGATATCGTAGCCGATGAACACTGAGGATGAGTAAAGCATCATCACTATGAGCCCAGCGATGTAGTAGTGGAAGTAGACGCCTTGAAGCGAGCTTACTACTAGTCGCGAGACGATTATGCCAAAGAAGCTCACTTGAGCTGCGAACCAGATGACTCGCATGACTAAGAGAAACTTGTACTGAAGGAACATGCGCAGGTCCCTTTCGACGATTGACAGCATCTTGTTCGTTTCTTTTCACCCTCTAAGGAGCTTTCTGCTGTGCCTCCTCGATTGTCAGCCCAGTATAATGGACGAACACGTCGTCGAGGGATGGCTCACTCATGTTTATCGAGAGAATCGGTAAGTCCTTCTTGAGGAATAGCTTCATGATTTGGGGCACGACTTCCTCTACTTTGTTCAAGTAAACCCTAAGGCTCTTTGGGTTGATCTCGACTACGTCCGCAACTTCCTCCAGTTTCTTCAGCTCCTCCAAGGTTTTGGGTGGTGCTTCTTTTTCGAGGCGAATCTCGACTATGTCCCCTCCTGGAATGCTGTCTTTGAGAGTCTTGGGCGTGTCGCATATTAGCAGTCTCCCCTTGTGCATGATGCCAACCCGGTCGGAGAGCACGTCTGCCTCGTAGAGTTCGTTGGTAGCTAAGATTATGGTGGAGCCTTCATCTCGAAGCTGTCGAATCATGTTCCAAATCTTATGCTTACCGATAACATCTATTTGGGCTGTAGGCTCGTCGATGAAAGCAACCTTAGGTCTCTGGATCAAGATTTTGGCAACTTCAACCCGTTTCCGCATTCCCCCAGAAAGACCGTGAACACTCTTATGCCTGGCATCCCACATGTCCACGTCTTCCAACACTTGCTTGACCCTCTTCTTACGCTCTTGCGTAGAAAGACCGCAGACTTTCGCATGCCAGTTCAGCACGTCCCATGCTGTGCTTACCCAGAGAAGCTTGGGCTCTTGAAAGCATATTCCAATCAGCTTCCGCACGTCGTCGGGGTTCTTCCTAATATCGTACTCGCCTACTGAGGCGGTTCCGTCGGATGGTTTAATCACCGTTGAAAGCATGAGGACGGTGGTTGTCTTGCCGGCGCCGTTGGGACCCAACAGCCCGAAGATTTCTCCGTCTTCGATGCACAGGTTTAGATGGTCCACTGCGACCAAGTCTTCGTAACACTTCGTCAAGTCAACCGTGCGAATTATAGCCACTAAACACTCCTTCGCAGACTCTTTTTTTTGGAGCTAAGAATAATGCAGGTCTTCGGAAATAAACATATCGAAGTGCCAGAAAAATCAACATCTAATCACGCTTTTTCTGGAAACATTGTGAAAATACGAATGGTTAAAGATCTAGGAAACGAAGCTGTAAAGAGAACGACTAGCACGCGTGTGTGTACCATGAACAAGTCCATAGCTTCAATTCTCGTCCTCTTCCTCCTTACAACATTGTTCAGGCAGAACGCTTTCTTATATAATATAACAGAAGCATCAGCCACTACAGACCTTTCAAAAATTAGTCTAAATCAAACTGCCGATATAAAAGTGGTATTTCTCGGAATACCCCCAGAGTATGTAGATGTAAACGGATTTGCAGAAAGTGTTTCTAAGAGCGTCAGTCAATTCGCACCCCCAAATACGATGACGTGGACTCTCAATGTATCCATTCTTTTTCACGAGTTCCCTGAAAACGCTTTAGACTCGTTGGACAACAACGCCTATCGCTCGAAGGGCATAACATATTACAACATAACTCTTCTGGACTTTTTGTTGTCTCAGCTTGAAAACCTAACGATTCCAGAGCGTGGCTACCTCATAGTGTTCATGTGGGTTCCTGACAATCCAACGAATCATTCGTGGTTCTACGTCCAGGAGCGGCCTGACCTATTTCTTGGCAGAACAGACTACAACGGTATGCCATTCGAATATTGGGCTTTCCCAACTGGTTTTGGCGGAATACGTAGAGCGCTCTACTTTGATGTAAGCGACATAACCGAACAGACGTCATCAAAGCTACTTGTGACGAGTAGAGCTGTCAGCCTGTTCAACAATGGGTTGACAGACATATTCAACCCCTTATTGGGTTCAGAAGACCCCAGAATGATTGCAGCTGACGTGCAGAGATACGAAAACTACCAAGTGAGGATAATTTGGCTAAACGGAACTGAAGAACAATTCTACCCTGAACGGATTAACGAAGCATTTGAGGATTTGATGCCTTGGACCAATTGGACAGTGACGATAGAAACAAGGGCTATAGACGATGCGCTGGCTCAGCTTATTGAGAATAGAACTGAAGAATTATCAAAGCCCGTAACCTACTCATTTCTTCTTTCGAACGGGAGCAGCGTCACTATTGAAGCTTCGCGAAACGTAAAATGCGAATTTTTTGCAGATTCAGGTGAACAAGACCCGTTGATTCGTTACTTCTTTGAAAACGTGAAGAACTGGAATGAGTTAGCAAAATACTTCATACACGGGTTCGCGTTCTCTCTACTCTTCACAATCTTAACCATAGCGTGGGCTTTCCTGCTACTAGTACTAGTCGCTTTAGGGTTCATCATAGGGTTAATAGTCGGACTCGGGTTCCTGATGCTCATCGTCGGATTCGCCAACGCCATAATAACGACACAACTATGGTTTCCAATCAAAGCAGGATTCTTGGACCTCGTACTCCACGGTCTTGTCATGTTCATCGCATTGTTGTTCGTGAACGGCATCTTCATATTAGGACCATCCTTAATGTTTCCAGGAATAGCAACAACCGTGGTCACATTCATAATCGCAGCTTTTGTAGACGGGTTCGTGGGAAAACAAATAGCAGGATTCTGGAGCGATTTACGTGAAGAGAGTGTAGAAGAAATGGCTGAAAGAAAGCACAGAGAGCAGACCCAACACCCTTAAACCTTTTTTTATTGATTCCCTCTTTGACAACATCGCTTCTTTGAGGGTTATTACTCTCACTAGATGAGCTGGCTTTCCTTGAAAAATTGCACTACCGTTGGCGCCGAACACGGCATTTGGGCTTTCTGTGTTGCAGAGTGGGTGGTGGGAAGAGGGACTCGCAGGCAATGTTAGAAGAGGCTTTGAGGCTTACTTTTCGGTGGCTGGGGTCTTTATCGCTGAGCAGACTGGTTTTTGGAGGATGCCGTTTACTCCGTTTACCAAGTTTTTTCCTATCCCGATGTTGCTAATCTTGCGGCAGATGTGGTTCAACGAGTTCTCGGTGAAACTCAGCAGGGTCGTTCCTTCATTCGTCAGCTTATAGACCTTCCGGGGTCTCTCGTTGTTGAGGTCCCATTGACTCTTGATGTACCCTTTCTCTTCGAGGCTGTTCAGGAGGGGATATATCGTGCTAGGACCAAAATAGACACCGAAGTTCTTGCGTATACTGGAGATTATCTGGTACCCATGCATCGGCTTAGCGTTCAAGAACTGAAGTATCACCAGTTCCAAGAGTCCCTTCATGAGCTTATTCTGAACCTCTCTAGTTTCCTGTCCCATTCTTTTTTCACCCTTCCTGTTGACGCGTTGAACAGTTAGCTTGTTCACCGCGTATACAATATGTCTCTCTCAAGACATATCTCAAGACTTATTATACTTTAAACAGCCATATAAGGGTTAATGCGACTATGAGTCATAAACGAGCATATCCCGCAGTTCTACTTGTTCTGAATACTGAATAATCTCTATAAGGGGGTACCGTGGAAACGCAGAAATACGAGATGTCTGAAACATGACATACATGCCTGAAGGGTTCAAGAACGAAATTGTTCAACGCATGTTCAGAAACTTCCTTGATTTGATGGTCTTGAGACTCGTGAAAGCGGAGCCCCTGTGGGGGTACAAGATCATTAGGGATGTGGAAGAAGAGTACGGCGTAACCCTACGCCATGGGGCATTGTACCCTCTCCTCAACAATTTGGAGAAGAAGGGGTTGATGAGGAGTAAGAAAGAAGCGAGGAAGGGACGCGTCCGGAAAGTTTACGAGATAACGTCGAAGGGCATACAGCTCGTTG
>CAZPDY010000021.1:0-9878 GCA_964585455.1 uncultured Candidatus Bathyarchaeia archaeon
CCCTGTTTGGCTGTTCGCTCTTGATGACGACGAATTTGTGGGTTGTCTTTGCAAGCGCACATGCAAATGCGCTGCAGATTGGACAGCCAACAGAATTATGGATTTTTTTCAGTTTTGAGGCGTCACCGCATATACCTGCAAACGGTGAACCCTCTAATCTGATTTTCACAACATCCTTGTCTGTACCAACATATACATCTTGGGCAATCTCCAACTCTTCAACAAGAGCCTTCGGAATTCTCTGATGGAAATCTTGAAAAGTCATGTCTGCAAACTGGGCCTTCATTATCTCCTCAAAAGACTGAGCCAACTGGCTACCTGGAGGTTCGAAATCCATTTCTGCATCATTTTTAATGGAGTATTTTCGTCCACTGCTATTTCCTTTCAACGGCTTGTCCCTTAGGAAGATGAAAATCCTGTCGGACTGGAACTTCTCCAATAATTCGGGTGGCACATAATTCGCCACAATGGCTTCATCGATATCGGCCAAGGCCTCATTCAAGATACGTAAGGGCGAGGATGCTGTTTTTTGAAATAGTTGTTCCTTAACATATTTCTCACTCTTTATGTAGAGGAAAAGAGCGCCCCAAAAAATCAAGCCAAGGCTCATGA
Organism: uncultured Candidatus Bathyarchaeia archaeon; assembly: GCA_964585455.1. Lineage (GTDB taxonomy): Archaea > Thermoproteota > Bathyarchaeia > Bathyarchaeales > SOJC01 > CAYGVX01. The sequence continues at coordinate 613 of CAZPDY010000021.1, forward strand.
AGGAGATAAGCGACAACGAATAATAGGCTGACACAGCCATCATTGCTGCGCCCACGCCTAATAAAACGAAACTGACCTTCTGCTCCAGTCTCAGACGCCCTCTAACTGTCACATAACGCAATCTGGCTGCCTCAAATCCCGTTCGTCTGTGGGATAAGAGATAAAATAAGCCAGCAACGTTGACCAGTATTGCAAAACCAATAAGAGTCAACGCCAAACGAACGTATGCCCAATAATCGACGAGCCAAGCACCTTCCACCAAACCGTAATAGTAGAGGTCAACGTTTACAAGCACGTCAAGGCGATACAGGATGACAAACGCAGCCACAACTAAAGAAGCGAGACCGAGAAGCGAAAGAAGAGCCAGAGTCTTATTGCTGAATACCGTCGCCATATAGAAACCCTGTCCAGTTTCCCTGTAAATATAAAAGAGCCCTGCTTTTAAAAGCAATTCTCTTGAGTAGACCAGCCTACCTGCTTTTTGGCATTTACACAGCGTCGCCCTCTTCAAATATGAATGTTGTGCTGAGGCTGAATCCTCGACGATTGAAGGTTCGTTGAAGCGTGTTCGTAGAAACCCGAATTACTTCTATCGTACCAAGCATCCGAGCTACTCGATTGCGTAGTCGACCAACTTCTGAAAAGCAGGTCTAGGCTCTCCATCATCATAACAAATACTCCAACCACGGTCATAATCGGACATTCCTGTCTGATCATGAGTCCAAGTCCAAGCAACTGCAGTGCGAATGTCCATGTCCCTGAAAATCGACAAGATGGCTCCAAAATAGTCATTCTGAACACTGTCTACCAGAGTACCTTTACCAAATTCCGTGATCCAAAGCTCTTTGCCGTATGCTTTACAGTTAGATATCGTCCTCTCAAGATCATCCAACGTCATTCCCCACTGATCTACACCAGTAATCGGGTCGATGTAAACGTTCAATGACACAATGCTATCCATAACACGCATCACTCCATCCAGGTCAAAGTCTCCTGACCAAGGTGAGTGGGGGAGAGCAAACTTAGCCGTAACTGGTCTCGGATCTGAAATTCTTATCAATGCCTTTCCTTCAGCCATGAGCTCCAGAAAGCGTTGCTTATGATCAAAGCCGCTTGGCAATCCCGAGTCCCACCAGTACATTGGCTCATTAAGCAGGCTCCACGCTTCAATTGCAGCAGAATCCTTAACCTGAGAAACCACATAACCAACATAATCCAGAAAAGCGCTCTTCATATTGTCAGAACGTACAATAGCCAAGGTAATTCTCTTGCCGGTATAGGGATCGACGACGTACGTTGGAAGGTGCCAAGGTGTTGCATAAGGGTCGGCCTGCTGTTGAAAGTGCGTATGAAAGCTGAACAAGACCTTAATGCCATACTCTTCTGCCTTAGCTAAAACGCGCTTAAGATTGGCTATCACCGAGGAATCATAGACGCCTCGCGTTTGGGGTTCAACAGCCTTCCAGATAACACCCACAGAGATGAGGTCAATATTGTTAGCTTTAAAAAGCGAGAAATCTTCGTCAAGCATGGAGTCCGTTGTGTCAAGGTAGTGCTGCCCGTTCGAACCGTAACTGATCCCGATACGCATACTATTAGGCGCTACAGGCTCGTCGTACGAAGTTGTCGGAGAGATATTAACTTCATCCAACACCCCAACAAAATATCGGCTGATGCCATCATACCCAATAAAGAGAGGCTCATCAACGGAACCAGAGTCTATGTAGCCTTCCAACAGACGGGTGATTTTCAGATTTCCATTGACAATAATAGACAACCCTTCACGTGACTTGTAATTGCAGACAATGTGGTACCCTGAGCCAACTTGCAACGGTTCGTCGCTGCACACAATTTCCTCCCATTCCCCGTCTACAGTGACGCCGAAGAACAAAGTGTTTGCTGCGTAAATTGTCGAGGTTTGAAAGCCTACAATGTAGCTGCCAGTTGAATCTGAACTAGCCTTTTTTGCTATGATCCTGGCTCCGTGAAGCAGGCTAGTTGGCTTAATCCAGAACTCAATTGAAAGCTCATTCCATCTACCGTTTCCATCTAGGCTAGAATCGTCGGGAATTACCACAAAATCGTTGCCATCAAAGCTATATCCGCCTCCAAGCGCACCTTCACTTGTCCATGTGACGCCAGTAGCCAGTCCGTCGTTTCTATAACCAGAATGATCCTCAACGATAGGCGACAGATCAGAATCAAATGGCATCATCAGCGTCGGATAATTATCGCCATAAGATGTAGCAATCACGACATAGTCGAACACGTTGACTGTTCCATCAGAGTTGATATCTGCCCTGTCATCCCAGTTCACGGAATCAGGTTTTGAACCGTAAGCAGCTGTCACTATGATGCTGTCGAACAGATTCACTTCTCCATCTTTGTTCAAATCTGCAGTGGGCCAATAATGATCTTCATGACCATCAGCGGTCGCTTCGCACTCTTGACTCAGGACAGCCGCTGTCGGTATGAACCTGTTAAGAAGAGTAGTCCTAACTCCTTCGGTGGATAGAATTCTATCCCCTAGTTCTATTAAGAAGCTTGTTATCCCTGCATTGGCAGCATCGCTGATAGCCATCCCCGCCCCGCTGAGTTCCCCGCTATAGCTGAAGGGAGAAACGCCTCGTTCAGCACTCAGAGATTCTATCTCGTCAACGAGCCACCTACAGTAAGTCCTGTTAGCATACGTACTACCGGCATAATACGGGCCTGCCCACATATGCAGGTTGACGTAGAACTTGGGGTTATACGTCTGAAACACCTCAACCAAGGTCTGAGACTCAGGCTCACTCAGAGGCGCTGGGCCACGATATACATCGCTGCTAGGATCACTAACCCCATTATTCCAATTGGTCTCAAAGTTCCTGTTCAAATCCACGCCATTGCCATTCTTTCTTGTATAACGCTGCATTCCCTCAATGTTAAGAATCGGGACAATTAGAGTGTAACACTGTTCGAGGATTTGGTTTGCCAAAACGTCATCGCTCGTTAGCAGCCATTCAGCATAGAAATACAGAAGCTCTCCGCCCATGTTTTCTGTTCCATGCATAGTACCATCAAACAGTGCTTTTTCTCTTCCAGGATTGCCAATTTTGAACATGATTATATCCTGGTTATCGACGCTCTTCCCAATTACTTCATAGGTGGCAACTGAAGGGTGAGCTTCGACAAGTTCTTTAAAATCATCCATGAAGGTCGTGTAATCGCGATAATATAGATTGGCGTTCACATCAGGAGTCAGACACGTTGCCGTGATCAGAACCAAAGCAAGGATAAAACAAGCAACGTTGGACTTGCTCTTAACCCTCATCTCACTTCGATATAAAAGAGATGAATGGGCAGTATAAAACGGTTGTGAAAAATGGTTTTTAGCCCCCCAGAGTTGCTTCGAGAGACAGCCGAATTGTGTCACGCGCACACCTGCGACACTTACGTTAGCGAAAAGTTTCATTGCCTTGAGGTCGATCGCGGGATACGCACGTTAAGAATAGTGGTTGGCTGAAGTGTCTCCTCTTCGTTCATGTTCTCTTGGAGTTCTAACGCCTAATAGCTCTGTTGTGTGTGCGTCTCACTCCGTTTTTGAGTTGCCCGACACAGCCAGCAATGCGTTGCAGTAGGGACAAACATTTACAAGCCTCGGCTTCCCCGACTTAAAGTCGAACATGCAGAGGGGCTGCGTGAAAACCTTGCCACACTTGTTGCACGCCATAGGTATGGCTACTATTTCTACACCATCATCTCTCTCTTCTTTCACCGTCTCCATCTGCTCCTTTTCCCGTTCAGCTTTTGCACGCAGGGTATATCCGACAGGTTTCGAAGGCGCGATGATCTGTGGGCGACTGCGCAGGCTACTGCGACACGCCACAACGTAAAACATTGAGAAGAAGCCTATACCAGCTGCTCCACACAATAGTGCCAAAGATAGCTTGAAGAAAGTCCAGTATTGTGAAGCCCACTCGTAGCTGAATATTAAGCCGTAAGAATAGAGCGTCCCATGCACTATGTTGTCGACCTGCAGGAGCGCGGTGACTGCTGCTACAGATGCTATGATTACGGCTCCATTTAGGAACAGCAGAAGCTCCAGGTTGAGGTTCAGCTTCATGTGGATCAATAGGAATACTTCAGGACGGGACTAAAAACATTGTTAAGTCAGAATATGGTGCTGGAATCAGCATCAGCAGTCTTTGGTCTCCAAACACTTTTGTTCTGCGAAAAGCCGGAGGCTCCATATCGGTAACAACACAGCGCGCGCATCTCACTTTGTGCACGGACGGCACTACGAAACGCAAGGAGTGATGCTGAATTTCCACTCAAAGGTGAGGATCACAGAGGAAATGGCACGGGAAACAACGTCAACGATCTCGAAGAACCTGTCCTTGGTCAGCCCATCGTAGAACACGGTTTTTGAAAGCCGGATGGAGTCCCAGGATTTCAGAGATGGCGTGAATTGAGAGCGGCACTCAGTCGACAGAAGAACCATCCTCAGGTCGAAAAGCAAGAAGTTCTTCTCTTGTTCAGGCAAGGCTGAAAGCTTCTTTTGGTCTTCAGAGGAAAACCTAACATTTCCGGTCACGAGCACGGAGTCGTATCTGCCCTTGGGCTGTAGAACCATCAACGGCGGGTACTCATCTTTAGCTATCTTGAACGAAAAACATGACTTCTTGTCGGACAACTTCCAACAGCTGAATCCCTCGTCGTCAAGCCACTCCTCAATAATCTTTTCCACGTCATCTACACGCGCTATGTTCGTCGCGCTTTGAATCGCTCCTCACCCCGTAAGGTTACACAGCCGCGACCGTCTCGGTCGCACACTTGCCGTTCATCTTCTTCAGCTCACGCTTTGACTCTTTCTGCACTTGCCTGAGATAATCAATTAACGTGTTAACCGCATCAACGAATTCCGCTTCTCCCACATCCCCGATATACTTGTTCGACGCGTCCACCAGACTATTCCTCTCTTCCGCAGTTAAGCTCTGCGCAACTATAACACCTTCAAGCCACTTCGCTGCTGACATACGCTTATCCAAGCTCAAGCGTTCGAAAACCTGTACAAACTCCTTCAGAGAATCCCGATTCCGGCCGCTACTCATGTGGCTAGTCTTCCCAAACTAACCTTTGGGCATAATCCATTTCAACCTTACGGAGTGGAAATCAATATACAGACTGCGTGTTCTTTCACGATGAGCCTCACGTCTCGCAGCGCCTTCTCTAACAGGTCTGCTCTCTGCCAAAGACTGGTCACTAACTATGGAGTCTAGCGAGCGCACATAGACATGCAAACAAGAAATTGCCGGATCCTCGTCCGATCAACAGTAAGGATCATGCATACAGCATAATATAAGAAAGGTTCATTTCTTTTTCTCAGGGTTGAGCTTGAAGCCTCGTTTTTCGAGCTGTTCTAACAGCCCTTTTGGTTCAGGATACCATTGCCCCCATTTTCTGCAGATGTGTTCTGTCCAGCTGTAATTTTCGTAGGTGAAGGTGTCTCTGCGCTGCTTGGCTTCGAGCGGTATCTTTGCCTTCTGCCTGCGGTAATATCCTTGTTTGAGATAGCCTTCATCCATCGCTTTCATGGCTCTCGTAACTTTCTTGTCATCCAGCTCTGGATACCTATCCTCAAACAAAGTGAAATCCATAGGGTAACGGGGTCTAGGCGGCGGGTTCTCTGCAGGAAAGCCCATGGCAAGCTGAACCAGTGGGAAGACTCTTTTTGGCAAGTGGTATTCTTTTGCGATTTTTTCGGCTCTGAACATTGCACTCCCAAGGAAGCAGCTTCCTAGTCCGAGACTTCTGCTCGCGACGACCATATTCTCCGCCATTAGCGCTGCGTCTTGAATTCCAAAGAACATGAGCGTGAAGTCGTTAGTCAAGGGTGTCCAGTTTCTCTTCGCCATGATCCGCTCAAACTTGTAATAGTCAACACATATCGTGAAGAGCAATGGAGCTTTGAATGGATTGCGCTCGGCATTACGTGACAGGAGTACACTGTAAGCCTGGGATGCGAACGGAGCCTGCTGGCCAGCACGGACGATCGTTTTTACGACTTCGTCAGAAGGCACATCTTCCTTGTATTTCCTTATAGATTTGTGTTCCAACATGGTCTGAATCGCAAGGTTGGTCTTCATGTAGTATCGTCCCCTAAGACTATGAAGTAAGTAATACCCTTGAGTATCTATTGTGTCTTGTGGGTCACAGGGTTTTTATACAAGCCTAGATATCTACGAGGAGCTTTGAACCCCAGACTATCGTGTGCAATGGATGGTACGTGAAAGCATTGGGATCCATATCCACTAAAGTGAAAGACGAATTCTCCTTTATGCGAGGCAACTTACTTACTCTTATCCTCAGCTGGATTTTCGTGTATTTCACATTTTCACTCGTTTTCTCCTTTGAATCCCCGTTCTTCAGAGAACTCGGTGCACCTCCATTCGTTATCGGCCTAATGGGTCCGCTGGAGCCGCGACGCTTGGGTTGGTTCGGATTCCAGGAGCTTACATTACTGACAAGTACGGTAGGAAACAAATCATCGTAACCATGACATTCTTGATAGCTTTCTCTTACGTGTTCTATGTCTTTGCCCCTGATTGGAGATTCGTCCTCATAGGAATGGTTATCTCGAATCTGAGCTTAATATACCAGCCTGCCCTGGACGCCATCTTAGCAGATTCCATCCCACCCGAAAAACGTGGAATGGGATACGCCGCAACAAACGTGATTCCCAACATACCAACTGTGTTCGCACCGGCTGTGGCGGGTTATCTGGTTGAGACCTATGGCATTGTTCCGGGTATGCGGATCGTATATGTAGTTGTGCTCTTTTGCATGCTAGCTGCCGCGATCATAAGATTGCTTTTCCTCAAAGAAACGCTTGCAAACCCTCAGAGAATCCGGCTGGCAGAAATCAAAGCAGCCTTCAAGAATTCGCTTCAAGCAATATTAGAAGCTTGGAGAGACATGTCAAAAAGCCTGAAATTCTTGACCTTCGCTTTCCTGGTGAGCGCCTTTGAAGAACCTATGTTTCGAATGTTCACTTCTCTATATGTATTTGACGTAATCGGGCTGGGAAGACTTGAATGGGGTCTCGCGAACACCGCGTCGGTTGCGGCAACCCTGGCCTTCGGGTTTCCCATGGGCAAGCTTGTAGACAAAATCGGAAGAAAGAAATCCATAGTCTCCGCCAATCTCATATTCGTATCCGCAACAATAGCATTCCTAATCGCAGGCAACCTCACCCATTTGATCATGGTCTTCCTGATGTTTGCCATAGGCGGCAGCCTTTTAGGACCCGCATACAACGCGTTGCTGGCCGACATGATTCCTCGGGAGAAAAGAGGCAGAATAATGGGAACCATTGTGACCTTAAACATTCTGGCAACAGTTCCCGCATCAGCGTTAGCCGGATTCCTCTACGGGGTCTCACCATCGCACCCCTTCACTTTCGTGGTAATCTTAGCCGTCACGGTAACCTTGATAATATTTCTCGCTGTCAGGGAACCCAAAACAAAGGAGGCATAACAATAGGCGTGCGCCAACAATGTTTTCTTGAACCCTGTTTGCGTAGTGCCGTTAATCGTTTAGGAGGCTCAATAGCCTTCTGGGAATTGACACAAATTCTGGTATGATTTTCAATGCTTTCAACATCACGAGTCTTCTTGAGCGCATAACCACTGTTTAAACTACTTAGCTAATCTCCTCTTTATCGAATCGATAAAAAACCTATTTCTTCTTTGTCGCCTTCTTTGTTGTCTTCTTCTTCATGCTAGACTTTCCACAGGACAACCTAAACGCCTCCAGAGACCTTTATTTGCACTCTGTATAAATGATTTCTGACGCGTGACCCCAAAACTCGTTTGTCTGGCATGGAAATGCCTTGGAATTTAGGGTCCTTCATCCTGCTATGTTTGCACGCGCATTTAGAACTGAAGGTTTTCTCGGAATCAATGGTAGCTCTAATTTTTCCTCCCGCAAAAACTGTATTTGCGCAAAACTCGTACTGCTTCCGAATATTAATTCTCCCTTCATAATCTTGTTATCTCCAAAACGGCAGTTGAAGTCTGGATGACGAAAAGATGAGCGCCCTACAAGAACTCCAGAAAATAAGGGCACAACTGGAAGAAGAATCACGTTGTCTGAAAGAGGAACGGAAAACATTGGAAGACAAAGCAATTATCCTCCGCGAGAAAGTTGCAATCGAAGAGTTGCGCAAGAGCAACAAGGCCACACGGGAAACATTGTCTGAACTGAAAGCCGAAATAAGCGAGCTAGAACAAAGACTAAGCCCGACCGAAGAGGCACCCGCACCAAGCCAGCAAACACAAGAAATCGTTATGGAGAACGTTCCCGTCGTGAACACTGAAGTTCCCACAGTAAACCAACGATCTGAAGACAAAAGGCCAGAAGAGAAGAAGAAGAGAACGTTCTTCTAGAAGGATTCGCTCAACCCCACTCCACCCAAACGTAATGAGCATTTCTTTAGCTTGTGTTATGCGCAGTTGATGCTGGAAGAGGCAGTGAGATAGCTTAGCGGGATTTTGTCTACCGAGCCATCAAGCGGAAGAACGCCCCGAACGTCGACAGTCAAGGTATCTGTCCTAGTTCTCAGCCAGATCCTTTAGCTGCATAGACAGCTAGGGCTAGAGCCCACAACTGATCATCATGGGTTCCTTTAGGGTGATAGAAACGCATTATCCCCCTCTCCTCCTCTGTTTCTGTTGGCTTAAGCTTACTGAATCGATACTGCTGCTCGTTGATCTGAGCCATAAGAGTCCTGTCAATGGGGAGAATTATCCTCTTCTGCTCCATTCTAGCATGAAGCAGGACCATCATGTCTTGCTTGACTTTGGACGTGAACACTAGACCATCAATCTGATTGGCGAAATCTTTAATCTCCTCGATCAAGCTCTCTCCAACCATGCTCTGGTCCACGTAGCCTTTAATGATGTCGAACTTCTCGTTCAGCAGCCGAATGAACGCCACAATCTCGGTGTAAGGCGTGCCTAACGCGAACTGCTTCAACAAAATCACCTTCAGCTGTCCATCTTCTTGCTGCTCAAGCAGCGTCACAACACTATAGTCCACTTTCTTCCCAAAATCTGCGCCCAAATAATACGCCTTAGAAGGATAACAGGGCATGTTGGGCGTGAATTCCCACAGAGGCTCGTAGTCTTCGACGCATTGGCGAATCAGGTCTTGCTTGAAGAAGCTGTTCTTGCCTTCCACGAACTCGGCTTCATACTCCATCCTGTACCTCAACTCTCCTATGT
>CAZPDY010000022.1:0-9873 GCA_964585455.1 uncultured Candidatus Bathyarchaeia archaeon
GTGGGAGGGAGATAGAAGGAAAATTAAGGGGGACACTGGCAAATCGGAGAGAGATAGAAGCGGCGAGATTAGGGAGTGGGCAGACAAGATTAGGAAGCTCCTTGAGGGGTCAACAGAAGTGTTTGGGTATTTCAGCAAGTTTTATTCTGGGCATTCTCCCACAGACGCGAAGCAGCTTCTAGAGTTCCTCTCGAACCACTGACAGTTCCAATCACACAAAAGGGATTCACCTACACCACCGCTCCTTCACAGACTCGTTTTAGCACTCTGAGAGCAATCAGCGTAATCCACTTGCTCGGCTTTCCTTTCGATTCCAAGTTAGTCTGCATCCTTCCCGCAGGAGTGCTCTCGAGCACCCACGTTCCATCATTCAAGCGTTTCTGCAACAAAAGCTCGACGGCGTCGTCTAGACGTTCGTCGGAGACGTAGCCCAGCTTAGTCAGAACGTCCAACCCGCGAAGTATGTTGTATCCGGAGAACCATGGAAAACCTAGCTGTAGCCAAGACTTGTTGATTGTTTTGTATTCGTGGTGGTCGGCTTTGAAGAGGCGATGCATCAGAAGGAACTCCGCCCCTCTTTCTACTGTCTCCTTCATTTCCCTCGTCCAACTTTCTTTTGGAACTTCGCTGAAGGCTTCTAGAGGGCAGATTGTTCCGTAAAAGCATCCGTGAGTGTCTCGGACGTGTGCTTTCCAGTAGGGACAGAGCCAGCCGCCGTCTTCATTCTGAACGTCGATGAGCCATTGCAGCGCTCTCTTCACTCGGGCGTCGGTTCCGTAGCTTATTCGAATCAACGCTGCAACCATATTTCCCGTCAAACATGAGTACTGGTGCTCGTGAACACTCGCAGAAGCCCATTCTTTTAGTGAGGGCAGTTTCTTTCCCTTCTTCTGGAGCAAGTCATATTCATGCAATATTCCCTTTAGAGAATAGCTTGAGAAACCGCCCTCCTCCAACTGAAACTGGAGGATAAACTCGCAAGCTCTCCTAACCCCGTCGTTGCTTCTGTCCAACCCCAGATATCCTAGCGTCATTACCTGCCAATAAGAAGATTTGTACTTTGGAAGGTAGGGGATGTCTCGTTCTTCCCAGTAGCCCTCTGGATTCTGCTTCGCAAGTATCTTCATCACACTTCGAGAGTCTGCGATTGCCCTCTTGGCGGCGACCACTTGCGGGTCATTCTCGCTCTTGTCTAAGAGGTCTCGCAGAGTGAAATAGCGTACGGAAGGGTTTGACTCCTCGAGAAGCCAGTTAAGAGGGCTGTTTTTCAGAAGGTGAGCCCAGTCTAAATCTTCCACAACTTTGCCTCCTTGTGCACACGTATCTTCCCTGCAACCCCGTCTTCCCATTCAGATATTTGCATTAGTTTTTTATAGTTTTCGAGAAGTCTAATGTATCCTCGAGGGTGTGCAGCGCTTTGTCCAGACACGCGTATATTCTTCTCATGAAGGAAAAATGGTGGAACAGACGGGTGCTTCAGAGTCGTGCAGGTAAGAAGGTTCAGGCTTTCGTCCGCAAGAACAAGGTTGGTCCGGTCGACGCGAAGTTGTTGCTTTTTTACGTTAACCATCCTGTGAGAGAAATCAGGGGAGTAGGCTACTTCGAAGAACGTGTCGTGGGAGGGATTGAAGAGTTGTGGAAGAACTACAATGAGGAGACGGTTTTCGAGTCGCGTGACGAATACTTGGAATTCATGCAGGGACGGACTAAGGCAACTTTCATCAGGTTTAGTAACTTGCGTGAGCTAAACTCCCCCATCCCCCTCACGAGACTGCTTCAAATCATCGGAGTCTCCCGACTGCCCAGGAGTGGCAAATATTTAAGCGAAGAGACAGTAAACAAGCTAACGTGAGGTTGTTCTTGCTTGCAGACTTTTAACCCCCAAGAATTCACAAAAAGCATCATGGGAGAGATAAAGAGGCTCGTGGGAAACGAACGAGCGTTAATAGCTGTCTCAGGAGGCGTCGACAGCACAACAAGTGCAGTCCTAACCTACAGAGCCATCGGCAACAACCTTCTATGCGTCATGTTGGACGACGCATTCATGAGAGAGGGCGAACCCCAACGCATCGCCCAGCTCGTGTCAGAAGCTCCGATTAACTTGCCCATAAGAGTGTTGAACGTTCAGGAACGATTCTTAAAGGCGCTTAAAGGACTTCAGGACGCCGAGGAAAAACGCAAGATGTTCCGAGAGACCTTCTACAAAGTGTTGGGCGAAACCGCCAAAAAAGAAGGATGCAAAATACTCGTTCAAGGAACGATAAAAGCAGACGTCGTAGAAACTACAGGCGGCGTGAAGACCCAACACAACGTCCTTGAACAAATGGGAATAAACACGACTGAACGCTATGGCTTCAAAGTGGTTGAGCCCCTCGTGTCCCTCTACAAGGAACAAGTCCGCATGGTAGCCCGACATTTAGGGGTTCCCTCGGAAATCGCTGAAAGACAGCCCTTTCCAGGTCCAGGCTTGTCAGTTCGAGTGGTGGGTGAGATTAGGAAGGACAAGCTGGATTCAGAAAAGAAGGCAACCGCGATTGTTGAAGAAAAATTCGCAGAGCACAAGCCAAGCCAGTATTTCTCCTCAATAATCGACAACAAAACAGTCCAAAACCGGAAGAGCATGCACATTCAAGAGGTTGTCGCCCGCTTCCTCAACGTTCCTTCGAGGCACGTTTCTGTCAAGGTTTTCGAAGCAAGGGCTACGGGCATGGAGGGAAACAAAAGGAGGTATGGAGGAATCCTCGCTTTGAAGGTCCAGACCATGGAGGGAGGGCTTCATAACCCACCTCTGCCCAGCCTCGTCGCACTCCAAGCCAAGGTCACTAGAGAGGACCCGTATTTTACGCGGATACTATATACGATAAAGGAAGTTGCCCCAGAGAAACCTTACGTCATCGTTCTGAGGGCTATTCAAACACACGACTTTCTCACGGCAAGGGTGTCTGAGATTCCGTGGGCAACGTTGAATGCGACGGCAGACATGACTTTGAAGGCTTGTCCCTATGTTTCTGCAGTGTGCTACGACGTGACGCCCAAGCCTCCCGCGACCGTTGAGATGGAATAGTGCAGAAACGCATAAAACCCGACGCCCAAGATAGTAAATTGGTGAGGCATCAAATTTGGTGCTCGTTAGAGTTCAACGCATCGAGTCAATCCGTGACCCCGAAGGGACTCTGGGAAAGCGCATAGAGTTGGTGGAAGAACGCAGAATCCCACGTTTCGCCATCCAACCAGCCACAGAAGAGGCGAGGATGGTGCAGAGCGTCGTCCAAGCATTACAGCAGCAACTTCCAACGCATTCGGTGCAGACGGGGTTTAACCTGCCAAAGATAATTCTCTTCTTGACTGAGCAAGAATACGACCAACTGAGCATAAAATTCGACGTGAACCAAGTCTACGAAATCGAGCTCTCCAACCAACGCATAAAGTTCGGGAAGGCACATTAGGCGGAGACGCATACTTCCTTTCTAATCGTCCGCAAGCTCGAATGTCGAGGATGGAAAGAGAGCACGAACATCATGTTCCTGATGGCATGGTAAACGTCCTCTTCCTTCCAGCCCTTGCCCCAGTCACAATAGACGGGAATCTCGTCGCCCCCGTCGCTCTTGTAGTAAACGTAGATGGAGAGCAGCTTCCTCTTTGGGGACAGCTCCGCTTCGAGGTTTAAGGAGTTGGCGACTTTGGCTACGGCTGAGCCGACGATTTTTAGGCGTTCAGAACTCGGCGTGTTGGAGGCGTATATCATGAATTTTCCGTGGTTTTCCAGCATGTAGGCTCACACATGGAAATCTCTGTTGGGCGATTTTTAAGAGGCGCGGAGCAACGTCATAGGGCAGAGGGGAGAGAGGTGGGTGAAACTGTTAGAGCGAAACAAAACAAGAATGGTTTGACACCGACTAAGGGAAAAGAATTATCCCTTCTTTCACACTACGATTAAGCACAAGAGGTTTTTGAGTGAAGGCCAGAGCCCACGTGTTCATCAGCGGAAGGGTCCAAGGCGTCTTCTTCCGGTCAGAAACACGCCGAGAAGCCCGAAGACACAACGTGACAGGCTGGGTCCGAAACCTTCCAGACGGAAGAGTCGAAGCAGTCATCGAGGGAGAAAAAGAAGGCGTCGACAGGCTAGTCGAGTTCTGCAAGAGAGGACCACCGGGAGCAAGGGTGACTAAGACTGAAGTCGCTGAAGAGGCTTACGCTGGAGAGTTTAGCGATTTTCAATTAATCTGGTAACCCAGCAAACTCGCTTATTTTGGGACCCTGAAGTGAGAGTCTTTTCCAGCGCTGATGTACTCGCCCCGTGCCTCGCGAACAGTTGACGCGATTTTAGCAAAGTTCTCCGAGCCCAAGTATTGGCGAGGCTTTATCTTTATGAAGTCTCCCTTGTCTTCGAAGATGAGCATCGCTTCTAGTTCTTTTGGGAACATCATGCGGACGTCTTCTATTCTCCTTCCCGCTGGCTTAGGCATGGGCATTTTCGGCGTTTCTGGGGGCGCAGTGGTCGGAACCTCTGCTCGTGGGCTTATGGTTGAGAGTGATTTTGAGATGTCCTGCAGGTCTTCGGAGATTTTCTTCAAAACGTCCAGGACTTCGCTCAACCTTCGCAGTATGTCTTCGGTGTTGGGTTTTGTTTCGCTCATCTGCTCTTCACTTCGCTTGCTACTTATCTGTTTAGTTGCTCATTTATTTTGTCCTCTTCATGAGGGTAACGTAATGTAAAATAGTCTCTTCTGACAATTGGAAAAAGAGTTGTTGAGGGCGCAAGTTGCTCGAAGTTGATGGAAGCCAGAAAAGCGGCAGCGGCACGATTCTCCGCTTATCGGTGGCTATGGCAGCCATTCTGAAAGAGCCCCTCCACATACGTAACATACGTCAGAAGCGTCCTCAACCTGGTTTGAAGCCTCAACACTTAGAAGCGGTGCTGACCGCCGCAAAACTCTGCAATGCTGAAGTGAAGGGAGCTGAACTGGGTTCTAGGGAGCTATGGTTCTACCCAGACGAAATCATCGGTGGTAGAATAGAGGCAGAAATCGCCACTGCTGGAAGCATCCCCATGCTCCTGATTACCGTCCTCCCCATCTGCGCCTTCGCCAAAAGTCACGTCCACATCCACGTTTCGAAAGGAGGTACGGACGTTTCTCACTCTCCCACGATAAACTATCTAAGCTATGTGCTCCTTCCTGTTCTTGGAAAGATGGGGCTGAAGGCTTCTTTAACGGTTCATAAGTATGGCTATTATCCGAGGGGCATGGGTGAAGTCTCGGTTGAAGTTCAGCCCAACCCAAAACTTGCCCCCTTAGACTTGGAAGAATTCGGAGTGCTGAAATCTGTTGAAGGTTTGTCTGTGTGCACTTTTTTGGCTGACCGAAGAGTTGCCGAACGCCAAGCAGAGGCAGCAAGCAACCTCCTGAAGGCTCGTGGGCATGGGGCGAACATTCGGGCTGTCAACGACTCCTCGAACCCCCTGCAGAAGGGAAGCTCTCTGACGTTGTGGGCAAAGACCGACACTGATGTTCTTCTGGGGGGTGACGCCATCGGCGAACTCAGAAAGCCTAGCGAAGCTGTGGGTAGAGAAGCAGCAGAAAACCTGCTACGAGAGGTTGAAGCGAAAGCCGCCGTGGACGTGCATCTCGCCGACATGCTCGTACCCTACATGGCGTTGACCGAGGGCGCATCCGTGTTTCTCACACGTTCGATGACAGACCACTTGGAAACAAACATGTGGCTTGCACAGGAAATTCTCGGCGTGAAATTCGAGACGAGCAAAGTGGGAGACTTGTACAGAGTGGAGAAAGAGGCGTCTTGACGTTCAAAGCCCGAGTAAGAGGGATATACTCCACGGCACTAACGAAGCTGCTACTGGAGAATGGCCTTGACATAGTCCAACCCTCCTCCACCATAAGAGAGCGCTTTAAACTCGAACAAAACATGGAGTCGCCAGACATCGACATCTGCGATCGGCGCAACAGGCAGGGCATCCACGTCGTAGGGACGGCTGAGTCCTTAGACACCTTGAAAATGCTCATGCTGAATCATCTGGAAGACGTGATTCTAAGAAGACAACAGTTTCCGATAGATGGGGTTTACAAGGGAGTAATAAAAAAAGGTGAAGAAGCTTGGAGTTTTGTTTCCGTCGATTTGGATTCTTTTGTCGGTAAACTTTCCCGAGGCGAAGTTGACACCAAGAGTCCCAGCATAGTAGTCCAAGTTCAGGAGGAACAAACGTCAACTAAGGAACCATGGCTAAGCACGAGAATCAACATCCCCGGCGATCACGCGGTCCTGATACCCGAAGGGAAGGTTAAGGTCAGTCTAAAGATTCGCGACATACAGAGAAGAACAGAGCTAATCGAGTTAGGGAAGAAGGTTGCCCCTCCAGACTGGGGAATAATCTGGAGAACTTCTGCCGAAAGTCAGCCCAAAGAGGTTTTGGAGAGCGAAGTAAGCCGTCTAGTTGGAATACGGGACGAGATTTTTAGGAAGGCCAGAGAACGGGATGCGCCTGCGTTGCTGTGGGGAAGCCAACACTACATGAACGTCGAGTTCCCATCTCTTTCCAAAGCCAGACTAGACGAAGTCCGTTCAAGAGTCGCTCCGACTATGGAGGGGCATCATCACTATAAGGCGTGTGGAAAAGCGGTTTCATTGGCTCTTGAGATGGCGGAAAGAATGCTCGAAAACAATGCCTCTAAAGAGAAAGTCAAGAATCTTTTCCATCAGACTGTCGACTCTGAATTTCCCATCGAAGGCTCAATCGTCAACATTGAGCACGTGAAGCCTGAGGGCAGAGTGTACCATCTGGGAAAGGCGAAGATAGAGAAACGCTTCGAAGATGAGTTATCTTATTCTCGGGTCTTCAAGACCGAAGGGTTTTACGATGGCTTGAGCACTCCCAAAGAGCCAGGTGACCGAGCTGTCACCGAAGCGAAAATCGGCGGTTGGCATTACACAACACGCTACTTTTCCAAGGACGGCGTGTATAAGGGTGCGCATGTCAACCTTAACACTCCTTTGGAGCTTTATCCTAGATGGGTTCGCTACGTAGACTTGGAGGTAGATGTCTGCGTCTTGCCCGATGGCACGGTCAAGGTAATCGACGAGGACGAGTTGGAAAAAGCCGTTTCGGATGGTTTTGTGAGTGAAAAACTTGTTGCTCTGGTGAAACGCGAAGTGTCGAAAATACTGGAAACTTCAGAAATGCCTCAACTTAGATAATCTACTGCTGAAAAGGGAAAAAATATAAGAGACGCCGTGCTGCTGGAATTCTCGGGATTAAAAAACATGAGTTCTCTCTTAAAGCTGCGCGCTTCGATGGTTGGAACGTTAGCCCTCATCATAGGACTCTCGACGCTGTTCTTCACGATAATAATGAGCCTAACTGAAACCTTCAGCTTCACTTGGCTGCTCATCTTCGTAGTTGGCTTCAACATCCTGCAGTGGCTGATTGCACCGTATCTGATTAACGCCATCTATCGTGCGCGTCCAGTTTCACCGTCGGAGAACCCTGAATTGTATGCGACCGTGGAACAGCTGAGCCAGAAGAGCGGCATCAAAACGCCCAAGCTGATGATAGCTCGTATCCCCATACCGAACGCTTTCGCTTACAGCTCTCCCATCGCAGGCAGCAGAGTAGCCGTGACAGAGGGACTATTGAAGACCTTGGACAAGGAAGAGGTTGAAGCAGTCCTCGGCCACGAGTTGGGACACTTGAAGCATCGTGATGTGCAGGTGATGATGTTCGTTTCCGTTCTGCCCGCCATATTCTACTACATAGGCTATTCCTTCATCTTCTCTTCGATGTTTGGAAGGAGCAGAAGAGACGACAGCGGCAGCGCAGCGGCAATCATCGGGATAATCAGCATATTCCTCTACTGGGTACTCACCTTGTTCACGCTGTACCTCAGCCGTCTTAGAGAGTATTACGCTGACCGCCACAGCGCATCCGTCGTAGAAGATGGATCGAGGAAACTCTCAGAAGGCTTGGCAAAAATAGTCCAAGAAAGCGGACGAATGAAGAAACGGATGCCCAAGACGGGACAGCTAAACTCTTTCAAAGCCCTCTTTATATCCGACCCCGACCGAGCGGCGGCTGATGCTCAGGCGTTGGCTCGATTCGGAGTGAGCGACAGGAGGCTGGTTGAAGAAGTGTTGCAGAAGAAAGTCACGGGAGTAGACAGGTTTCTGGAGTTGTTCTCATCGCATCCCAACATCGTGAAGAGGTTGCAGGCTCTTCAAACACTCGCATGACGGCGCAATGCTATTGTCTC
Organism: uncultured Candidatus Bathyarchaeia archaeon; assembly: GCA_964585455.1. Lineage (GTDB taxonomy): Archaea > Thermoproteota > Bathyarchaeia > Bathyarchaeales > SOJC01 > CAYGVX01. The sequence goes on from CAZPDY010000022.1 coordinate 8,265, forward strand.
AGTTTTGAGAATGCTTCGTTCTGAATCAGCGTCTTGATTGCTTCTATGTCCTTGTAGACTACTCTGTCTTCTTTCAAGGCGGGCATTTTCTCTCTTATGAGGCTGTACGCTGTTTTGGTGCCCCTTCCCAGTTTGTCCGCCCCCCTGAATTCAATGCCCTGTGCAGCTGACAAGAGTTCTATGGCGACGATGTACTCGGCGTTCCTCAGAACCTCAGTCGCTTTTCTCGCGGCGATTGGACCCATGCTCACAAAGTCTTCAAAATTAGCTGAAGTCGGGATGGAGTCGACGCTGGCTGGATGGGCTAACGACTTGTTCTCTGAAGCCAGAGCAGCGGCAGTGTATTGTAGCGTCATGAAGCCACTCTGCAACCCTCGCTTGACTTTGTCCTGAATCAGGAAGGGTGGAAGACCCCTACTAAGGCTTTCATCCATCAACTTAGCCGTCCTCCTCTCGGAAAAATTACCCACCGTCGCCAGCGCGATGGAGAGATAATCCATGGCAGCAGAGATGGGTTGTCCGTGAAAGTTTCCCCCTGACAAGCACTTTCCCTCCTTTGCGAACACGAGGGGGTTGTCGGTCGCAGAATTAATCTCCACTTCCACGACACTCTTTACGTGTCTTATTGCGTCGCGAACCGAGCCCAGAACTTGGGGGACACATCTCAAGGAGTAGGGGTCTTGCGGGTACTTGTTCTCCTTTAATGCTTCGTCGCCGAGCTTCGCTAGCTTACTGCCCGACAGAAGCCTACGCATGTTTCTGGCTCTTTCCACCTGTCCCTCGTGGGGTCTCACGCCGTGAATCTTCTCGTCGAAAGCGTCCACTATTCCACACAATGCCTCAAGACTCAGAGCTGCAGCAGCTTCGGCAGTCTGCACCAGGTTTTCGGCGTCATAGACAGCGAGGGCGGCAATCGCCGTCATCATCTGGGTGCCGTTGTTCAGGGCGACGCCTTCTTTGAAATCTAGGGTTATTGGGGGAATGTTGGCTTTTCTCATAGCTTCTTTTCCATTCATCACAGCGCCTTGGTATTCTGCTTCGCCCTCTCCAATTATCACTAAGACCATGTGGGAGAGAGGAGCTAAGTCGCCGCTGGCGCCCACTGAACCTTTCTCTGGGATAACTGGGTGCACACCCTTGTTTATCATTCGCACAAGGGTCTCAAGAGTTTCGAGCCGTACTCCAGAGTATCCCTTTGCCAGCGTGTTGGCACGCAGGAGCATCAACGCCCGCGTCACTTCTCTGCTCAGGGGTTTTCCGACGCCAGAAGAGTGGCTTCGAACGAGGTTTATTTGCAGCTCCTTCAGGTCTTTGGGTGGTATGGTAATGTTTCCGAAGGCACCGAACCCAGTCGTCACGCCGTAGATTGTCTTCTTTTCTTTAACGAGGCGTTCTAAGGCTTCTCTTGCTCTTCTGACTTTTTCCTCAGCTCTTTCAGGAATTTTCACGATAGCGTTGTGTCGAGCGACGGCGACTACGTCTTTGATGGAAAGAGTCTCTCCGTCAATCACTATTTCTCGCATTCTTCCTCCCACTCAAGGCACTTTCACGTATCTCTCCGCGTTATTTCAGCATGGGCATCTTTATCCTGTTCTGCTTAGCCACCTTC
>CAZPDY010000023.1:0-9742 GCA_964585455.1 uncultured Candidatus Bathyarchaeia archaeon
GGCCTCGCATTTACAATTGCTATCGTGAATAGAACCAGCTTAATAAGTTTTCGCATCCAGAATTCAGTCTTATTTTGGGGTTTGAGAAGGGTTTTATGGAAGAAAACGAGATATTATGGCGTCTAGACAGTGAAAATGGTTTGAAGTTCGTCACAGACGGCATGCTGGGGAAGCTAACGCGTTGGCTCCGCATGCTGAGTCACGACGTCGAATACGCTAACGACTTAGAAGACAAGATGCTCATAAAAATCGCAAAGAGCGAAGACAGGACTCTCCTCACCCGAGACGTCGAACTATATCAACAGGCAACGAGTCAACACGCGAACGCCTTCCTTGTGGAGGGAAAGAATGAGGCAGAACGCCTCGCGGCTCTGTCAAAACGGTTCAACCTAAGCCTCGAATTCAACCCCAACATCTCCCGCTGTCCAAAATGCAACACGAGGATAGAACCTGCAAAGAAGGAAGAAATCTCTGAGAAAATTCCGTCTTCTACCAAGGCTTTTTACGAAGAGTTTTGGGAATGCCCAAAATGCGAGAAAATCTACTGGCAAGGAGCCCACTGGAAAAAAATCGGTGAAACGTTGAACGATGCAAAAAGAATATTGGATGAATAAAGCGACTGCTTATTCTTCTCTGAGAAGCCACTTAAGCGGCACGTCTTGAAACGTCCCATCGGGCAAGGTTCTGCGGATAGTCATGGGAAGAGTACCGCTCTCGAGCTCTTTCAAGGCGATGTCTATGGGGCTAGAAAAAGTCGAAGGCTCAACAAGAATAGGGGCGCCCATGGCGACTTGGAGCGCCCTGGCACCCACTATCCGAGCCTTCTCGAAACGGGTTAACTTCGGAGGACCCACTTTGATTTTGCTGTGCGTAGACGTTTTAGAACTCTCCGCCGCCCGGAGGCATTCCACCCATGCCGCCCATTCCGCCAGGACCGCCTGGAGGACCAGCTGGCATTTTTGCTTTGCCCGACGCGATGACGTCGTCTATCTTCAAGATCATAGTTGCGGCTTCGGTTGCGGATTTTATTATCTGCTTCTTCACGACGAGGGGTTCGTAAACTTCTTCTTTTTGCATGTCGCCTACTTTGCCGTTGAAGACGTCTACTCCTGCCCACGTTTGTCCTTTTTCGTGGCGCGCCCTCAGCTCTGATATGATGTCTATTGGGTCTAGGCCTGCGTTCTCAGCTAACGTGGTCGGCACGGCTTCTAACGCTTCTGCGAAGAGTGCGACTGCTAGTTGTTCTCTTCCAGGCAGGGTTTCCGCGTAATTCTTTAACAGTCTTCCTATTTCGAGTTCGGGGGCTCCTCCGCCTGCGACGATTTTTGGTTCCTCGACTACGTCTCTGATGACGCAGAGGGAGTCGTGTATCGAGCGTTCTGCCTCGTCCACGATGCGTTCTGTTCCACCACGAATGAGAATGGTGACGGAGTGAGGGTGTTTGCATCCTTCGATGAAAGTCATCTTGTCGTCGCCTATCTTGCGTTCTTCCACTAACGCAGCGTAGCCAAGGTCATTCTTGGTCATGCCGTCTAAATTGCTGATGATTTTTCCGCCCGTGGCTTTAGTTAAACCTTCCATGTCCGACTTCTTCACTCGCCGCACAACGAGGATTCCCTTTCTCGCCAAGAAATGTTGAGCTAAGTCGTCGATGCCCTTCTGGCACACGACCACGTTGGCGCCTGTTTTGGCTACTTTTTCCACCATTTCCCTCAGCATGTTCTCTTCTTGTTTGAGAAAGGCTTCCATCTGATCGGGGCTTTCGATGTTGATTTTTGCGTCGAACTCGGTTTTCTCGATCTCTAGGGCAACGTCGAGTAGCGCTATTTTCGCGTTTTCAATTCTTTTCGGCATTCCAGGGTGGACTACTTCTTTGTCCACTACGATGCCGTTGATGAGCTTCGTGTCCCTCATCGATTCGCCTGGTTTCTTCTGAATCTTCACATCGTCCAAGTCAATTTTGTATCCTGTTCCAGTTTTCTCTGCGACTGCGAGGATGGCTTCGACTGATATGTCAGCTAGATAGTCGCGATTTTCGGAGACTAGTTTGCTTGCCATGGAAGTCATGCCAATTTTCTTGAGAAACTTTTTCTCTGTTGGTTCTACTTTGATTGCTATTTTTTCTAGGGCTTCTAGGGCTTTTTCGGCTGCTTTCTTGTACCCGTCTATGATAACGGTGGGGTGAACGTTTTTGTCGATGAGTTCTTCGGCTTTTGAGAGAAGTTCTCCTGAAACGACTACGGCTGTGGTTGTGCCGTCGCCGACTTCGTTGTCTTGGGTTTTAGCCACTTCTACCATCATCTTGGCTGCGGGATGTTGGATGTCCATTTCGTCTAGGATGGTGCGTCCGTCGCTGGTTATGGTGACGTCGCCGAAGCTGTCGACGAGCATCTTGTCCATGCCTTTTGGTCCTAGGGCGGTTTTGACGGCTTCTGCTACGATTTTGGCCGCCATGATGTTGGCGTGCTGGGCTTCTCTTCCTCTTGATCTTGAGGAGCCTTCGCGGAGAATCAGTACGGGGGTTCCTGCAAGTTCGGGTTGTGACATTTTTCATACACCTTTGCTATTATTATGCGGAACAACAGAAAGAGCTTAGCAATATAAGTTTTTCTGAGGTTCTTGAGACGAAGAAGGGTTTATCGGTGATCTTCGAAGCCATAGGCTTAGGTAGTCTTGACGAGTATGGTTTCACCGTATTTCGTGAATCCTTCTCCACTTTTCGCTATCTCTAGCCCCATAGCCACTTTTTCTTCGGAGATTTTCTCATGTAAGAGCGCCAGCGGATGCCCTCGAACTGTTTGGGGTTTGGTTCAACTTCTACGTTGAACCTGATTTCGTCTTTGCTTCTGGTGTATTCTACTTCGTTGTTGACGAACCCGTAGGAGAAGAAGGATTTTCTCCTGAACTTCTGGGCGATGTTGTCGTAGAAGAGAAAGGTGATGCTCCTGTTGACTAGGCGGCCTTGGTTCCACGATTCGCCTTTTCCTGTGATGAATTTTTCGCTCGGCTCCATGGAGAATTCTGTTACGCTCTCGGTTATTCCTTTTTCACCGAATTCGTCTTCGGCTTTGCCCTTCCAATTGCCGACGAGGAACCGCCAATCGTTTAGCGGAGAATTTTGGCTCAACGTTTGTGCACCTTTTGTTGAGACTCGGGATAGAGAAGGGTGAATATAAGTTCTTTTGCGGGTGTTGGGAACCAAAAAAAGAAGGGAGGAGGCTATGGTCCTTTGCCAAGTATGTCTTTTTCTGGCGGCGGTGGCTTGATTAGTCCTTGCTTCATTAGGATGTGGGTGGATTCTCGGGCGTTCTTTATGATGGCTACGGCTCTTTCCCACAGCTCTTGCTTGGACGGTTTCACGCGGGCGACGCCTTCTTTGATGCTCTCCAGTGCGCAGGCAACTGCTTCTCTGGGGAAGACTTCCCATTCGTCCATGCGGGGGGCGATGTCGTCTTCAGTTATGCCTCTTTCTTCGGCGAATCGGGCTAGTTCGTTGGCTGCGGCTACGCACATGTCGTCCGTGACTGTTTTGGCTTTGACGTCGAGGACGCCGCGGAAGATGGCGGGGAAGCCTAGGCTGTTGTTGATTTGGTTGGGGAAGTCGCTGCGTCCCGTGCCCACGATGTGGGCGCCTGCTTCTTTTGCTTCCCACGGCCAGATTTCGGGGATGGGGTTGGCGCAGGCGAAGATTATGCTGTTCGTTGCCATGTTGGTTATCCATTCTTTCTTGATGGTGCCGGGTCCTGGCTTGCTGGCTGCTACAACTGCATCTACGCCTTTGAGTCCAGCTGCTGTGTCGCCTCGTCTGCCTTCGGCGTTGGTTTTCTGTGCCAGCTCGTGTTTCCATGGGTCTTTTTCTTTTTCGGCTTCGAGGTCTGGTCTTCCAGCGTAGAGTACGCCTTTTGTGTCTACTAGGATGATGTTGCCTGGTTTGAAGCCTGCTCGGAAGAGGACGTATGCTGTTCTTGTGTTGGCTGCTCCGACGCCGATGAGTGTGATGAGGGCTTCGGATGGTTTTTTGCCCACGAGTTTAAGCGCGTTCAGTAAGCCTGCTAGGATGACTGTGGCGGTGCCCTGCTGGTCATCATGCCAGACGGGTATGTTGAGTTTCTTGCGGGCTTCGTCGAGGATGTAGAAGCATTTTGGTTTGCTGAGGTCTTCGAGGTTTATGCCGCCGAAGGTGGGTTCGATGAGTTGGCAGGCGCGGATGATTTCGTCGGGGTCTTTGGTGTTGAGGCATATGGGGAAGGCGTCGACGCCTCCCAGGTATTTGAATAGTAGGGCTTTGCCTTCCATGACGGGCATGGCTGCTTGTGGTCCTATGTCGCCGAGTCCGAGGACTCGTGTGCCGTCGCTGACGACTGCTACGTAGTTGCCCTTGTTCGTGTGTCTCCAGACTTCTTCGGGGTTTTCGGCTATTTTGCGGCAGCTGGCTGCGACGCCTGGAGTATACCATATGGCGAAGTCGGCGGGGGTGCGGATGGCGCATTTGGGCATGATTTGGGCTTTGCCCTCGTAGAACGGGTGATAAGCCAATGCGAGTTTTGATGGGCGTTTTGCTTTTTCGAGGAGTTCTTCAACGGTAACTTTCTTTTCGGGCATGATTGTTCACTTCTTGGTTGAAGAGATAGTGGCTACACACATAAAACACTTAAACGTTATGGAAGCTGTGAGATGATTGTGCCTTTCCAATTTTCTAAAGCTTAAAATTTTGCAGCAGATGTGTGCTTAGGCTTTTTGTATGGAATAGCGAATTTCATATCATGGTAGTTCTGGGTTTGGAAGAAATGAAGATGAGAAAAGATACGGAAAAGTTATAGCTGAACCGAGATAGACTAGTAGAAATAGTTACTGAGGTGATAATATGCTGCCTACAGATAAGAAGGACTACTCAGACTATATTAAGCATCTTTCAAATCTTATTGGCATGCTGTCCTTGTTTTCTGGTTTCATGTTCACAGCTTACACTATACTAATCACGAGGCTTCCAGACCCAAGTGGCATCATAGCACAATTAACACTCTACATTTTATCGCTCTTTCTGAACATTTTCCTTTTCTTAATATCATGGTTCAATTTTATGGTAATAACTTCTTGCAGAAACATCCCACCATTGACAAAAAGGACAGCACTGACGAATTTACTATTTTATATAAGCATCTTTGTTGCCATGGTCATTGTAACCTCGCTGATGTCGCTTCTTTGGAATCTTACATATCTCGCACTTGTGCAGACCATTCAATGGATACTGTTCGCTGAGGCAATTCGCCGCTTCATACTCAAACGCTACGCTCAATATCGGGATTCAGTTTCTTAACTACAACAATAGAAAAGTGTATGTAAAAGGCTCTGCTGACGAATATCGGGCTACTGTAGAGCAAGAAAGCTAGAAGACACTTCTATCAGTCCTTATAAGCCAGTTAATCAATTGCTTAAACTTCTCTTCTGAAGCTCCGTGAAAAGAAGCCTAAATCAAGCTCTGTTGAACAAGATTTTCCGAAGAAACTTCGGACTATATATAGATTGAGTTTTACACTGCTATAAACTCAATTGACCGATTTCTCCAACATCAGCCTAGCAGTCGGCATGCTCATCGCAAACGCCGCCATCCAACTAGCCTAATAGGACGGTCTAGACTAGGCGCAGAGCAGACGCACAAACTTAAAAACCCCACCCAACAAAACAAACCCCGATGCCAATCAAACTCGTAATCTTCGACATCGACGGCACCATCCTCCAAACCTACAGTTGGCAATACATACATCAAAAACTAAACACATGGACCCAAGCAAAACAATACTTAGAACAATTCTTCAAGAACCAAATCACCTACGAGGAATGGGCACGCTTAGACGCAGCTTTATGGAAAAACCAGCCCACATCAAAAATCAGCAGAATCATCGACCAAATGCCCTACACGCGAGGCGCCCGAGAAACCCTCACCACTCTGAAACAGAGAGGCATCAAAACCTACCTCCTCAGCGCAGGGCTCACCCAAGTCGCAGAGAGAATCCAAAAAGAGACAGGAACCAACGGCTACAAGGCAAACACCCTCATAACCAAAGACGGCGTCATCACGCGCGAAGTAGAAGTAAACGTCGCCTTCAACAACAAACACGAACACCTACCCACCATCCTCCAAAAATTCAACCTCAAGACAAGTGAGTGCGCCGCAGTCGGCGACGACCCTACCCTGATACCCCTCTTCAAAAAAGTCGCCATCGCCGTAGCCTTCAACCCAACCGACGAAACGGTAGCAAAATATGCGCATGTAACAGTCAAGAGCAACGACTTACGCAGCGTCCTACCCCACATCTTGAAAAGGCACTAAGAATAAGAATCACAGTATCCACTCATCATAGACAGCTCAGGGCGGGGGTTCCCAAGCCAGGTCTAAATTTGGGCAAACCCCAAGGACAAGGGGGAGGACTTAAGATCCTCTGGCGAAGGCCTTCGTGGGTTCGAATCCCACCCCCCGCACTTAACTCCTAAAGTTACGTTTAAATTCTCGGTTGGAGGCTACAGCAACAAATCAGCAAACTTGCATTTTGAAAACCACAAATATTAACTGCTTATAACTGCCTAATCAAAACTTGGGTGTAGAAGGAAATGAGTGAAAAAGAAATGCGGAAAATAACAGTGATAAAAGGCGGAAATTTAATTGATGGCAAAGGTGCAAAGCCTAAGAAAAACGCTATCATTATCATAGAAGAAACAAGGATTCTGGCGGTTGGCGAAGAAGGCGAGGTGGAGATACCTAAGAAGGTTAAGAGAACTGAAGTTGACGCATCTGGAAAAACTGTGATGCCAGGACTAATTGACTCGCATTTGCATCTAATAGGAATGAAGAGTGACCGTCTTTTGGAAGAAAAACTGGTTAGGCATCCACAATTAGGGTTGATAAAGAGTGTTTACGATACTGTTGACCTTCTCGAGGCGGGTTTCACGACAGTGAAAGACTGCGGTGGCTTCGGTGTACACTTGAAAAGAGCTATTGGAGAAGGAACAACGCGTGGTCCTAGAATACTTTCGGCAGGTTATGTGTTAAGCCAAACAGCTGGGCATGGAGATGAGCATTTTCTCCCTGTAGAATGGGTGGACGGACGTGTTTCAAAGAGGGGTCCATCCTTATTGGGCATGGCATTGTTGTGCGATGGAGTACCGGAATGCATCAAGGCAGCCCGTTACGCACTAAGGGAAGGTGCTGACTTCATAAAAGTCATGGCAAGTGGAGGAGTAATATCAATGGTTGACAGGCCAGAACACACACAATTCACGCTCGAAGAACTAAAGGCAATTGTCGAAGAAGCGAGACATGTTGGCAAGTTTGTTACGGCCCATTGTCAGGGGACAGAGGCGATGAAGAATTGCATAATGGCCGGAGTGAAAACAATCGATCACGCCATCTACCCAGACGATGAAGTAATAAAGATGGCTAAAGAAAGAAAAGACGTTGTGTTTGTCTCAACTCTTTCCATCCTGTGGCGAGTAGTAACCGAAGGCGAAAAAGCTGGATATCCACCATGGGCAGTGTCTAAAGGAAAGGAAGTTTCAGAAGTTACAATAAAGAATATAGCGAAACTTCACAAGGCTGGCTTGACAATTGCAAGTGCGACAGACTTCCTAGGTTCTCCTTTGTTGAAGATGGGAACGAACGCCATGGAATTGGAATTGCTTGTTAAACAGTGCGGCTTTACACCCATGGATGCCATTATTGCAGCTACAAGAAATGGTGCAAAGGCGTGCGGACTGGAAAATAAGATAGGCACAATAGAAAAGGGAAAACTTGCTGACATACTCATAGTTGACGGCGACCCGCTTAAAGACATCAAAGTTCTACAGGATAAAAACAATATAAAAATGGTCATGGAAGAGGGAAAAATCGAAGTAAACAGAGGCCTGAAACTATCTGCATAAGAAGTGACCTTGGGTTCCCAGGTCCATGCAAGAACCGAGAATTTAAACCGAGATTTAAACCTAACCCCCCCGCACTTCTTGTTTAGGTCTTTGTTTTCTCGGCACCTAACTATAAGAAAGAGTAGTATCCGTCTGTCTGTTTATTTTATCGCTGATTCTACGGTTAGGTTGAGCACTATTTCTGCGATGTCGCTGGCATACTCCGCAGTTCTTCTCAGACTTTCAATCAGAAGTCGTAGATTCACGATTTCCTCAACTTCAGTTTTATCGAAAGAAGAAACTGTCTCTTCTTCCAAGGATATGAGGCCCTTAGATTTCATAATGACACTTTCTGCTTGATTATAGTCTCTTTTGAAGAGTGCTTCAATCGCGGTCTCAAAAGAGGCGATCGCCAATTCGCTCATTTTCCCTATTTTCTTGAGAGCCTCTTTGTGCACTTGTTTCTTTAGAAGGAGAATGCTCCTTGCAATATTAGCCGCGTGGTCTGCTGTTCTTTCTACGGTTTTCGTTATCAACCGGTACCCTAAACACTCCCTCGCGTTGCCCAATCCTATTTCTTTGATCACTCTTGGATTTTGTATAGCCAATTTTAGTTGGCGTATTATATAGAGGTGAAACCGGTCAACTTCGTTATCTGTAGTAATGATCGTTTCAGCTAATTGGCGGTCTAGAACTCGGAGGGCTGTAATAGCATCTCTGTGCATCGAAGCGGTTATAATTGCCATTCTTCTTAGGGCGCTTAAAACTGAAAGTTCAGGGTAGCTCAATAACACCTGCAACGTTAATTCGGTTGAAGTATCAGTGACTATTTCCGTTCCGATGAGCAAATTGCGAGCAAAATTTTTCAATGCATTCCTCTGTCCGGAAGAAAGCTGTGGCTCTCTTTTCGGTCTTATGTGGATTATGCTATAGCCCACTAGGTAGGCAGAAACAGTCTTCCTTATGAGTGCTTCAGGGTCCTCCGTCGGCGAAACCTCAATGATTGCCTCTTCCATTCTTTCGGGCTTCCCAGGTTCAGAGGGCAGAACTGTCAAGGCTCCATCTTCCTCTTCGCGAACAAGCAGTGAACTGCCCTTTTTCAGCTGATTTCGAGTTACCCAATCTTTGGGTAAAGAAAGGATGTAAGTTGAACCTCCAGTAACCTGAAGTTTCCTTGTTTCAGCTTCTTTCGAAGCATACTCACCCATAATTTCCCACCATAATATATAGGCTATGTAGAGGAATATATACTATTTGGGCAAACTATTTAGTTCTTCCGCTATTCTATATTTCTGAAAAATTGGAGTGTGAAAAAATGAAGTACAAGAAATTAGTCACAGCAACGGTGGTCGCAGCAATCATAGTGGTAGCTATAGCATATTGGTATTACGCGGCATCAGGTCAGAAACTTGTCGGAACTATTGAAATAGACGGCTCAAGCACGGTCTTCCCAATAACACAAGCTGTAGCTGAAGAATTCCAGAAAGAACATCCAGACGTGAGAGTAAACGTGGGAATCTCTGGCACAGGAGGAGGCTTCAAACGCTTCACCAAAGGTGAAACAGACATAAGCGACGCCTCACGCCCAATCAAAGAATCGGAAGCCCAAACAGCAGCTCAAAACGGCATAGAATACATCGAATTCCAGATAGCCCTAGACGGAATATCCGTAGTAGTTAATCCCAGCAATACATGGGTTGACTACTTGACAGTGCAGGAGCTCAACGCAACTTGGAGACCAGGGAGCACAGTGGACAGTTGGGACGATATCCGACCAGGATGGCCAAACCAGCCAATACATCTCTATGGACCAGGAACAGACTCGGGAACATTTGACTACTTCACC
>CAZPDY010000024.1:0-9484 GCA_964585455.1 uncultured Candidatus Bathyarchaeia archaeon
CTTGCGAGCAAGGTTGCGATGGAAGTGACAGACTTTGCCATACAAACCCTTGGTGGCTACGGATACTTGGGCGAATACAAGGTAGAGAGATACCACCGGGACGCCAAAATAACTGAAATCTACGAGGGCACAACAGAAATCCAAAAACTAACGATACTAAAATACCTGTTGAGGAAGTTCTAGCAGAAGCTCACGCGAAAAATAATATAGGAAATAAACCAAACAAACTGTGGTGATGTTTGTTGAGTAAAGCCTACGAAACCATTAAGGTGGAAAGAGAAGAAAACACGTTGTGGATAATCCTGAACAGACCGCATCGGCTAAACACCTTCAACGACGTCCTGCTGGAAGAGCTGGGGGACATCTTAGACACTGCCGAGAAAGACCCCTCTATTAAATGCGTGGTATTGACTGGCGAAGGCGACAGAGCTTTCAGCGCAGGCGCAGACGTTACAATGTTTCCCAAGGCTACACCCGTAAAGGCTGAGGAGTTCTCTAGAATTGGACAGAAAGTCTTCGGCAAGATAGAGGAGATGTCGAAGCCCGTTATCGCTTCAATAAACGGTTTTGCATTGGGTGGCGGTTTGGAACTAGCCCTAGCGTGCGACCTTAGAGTAGCCGCAGAGCACGCTGAGCTTGGAAGCCCAGAAATAGCTTTGGGACTCATACCTGGATGGGGTGGGACTCAGAGACTCGTGAGGATTGTTGGTCTGGCTAAAGCCAAAGAGATGATAATGCTGGCCAGCAGATTGAAGGCTGAAGAGGCATTAAAAATAGGCTTGATAAATAAAACCGTGCACTTCGACAAGCTCAGAGACGAAGTCAGAGAATTAGCAAAGAAACTCGCAGAGGGACCTCCAATAGCAATGAAATACGCCAAGCAAGCCATGAACTTTGGAACCCAAGTGCCACTGGAAACTGGGTTGCGTTTGGAATCAAGCTTGATGGGGTTGGCGTTCTCCACGGAAGACCTCAAGGAAGGCATCGAAGCCTTCATGTCGAGAAGAAAAGCGGAATTCAAGGGGAAATAATCAACACCTTTTTCTTCACTCTCTACATTGTTTGTAATCAATTACAAACAGTGTGGTTGCCATGAGAAAAGTAGCAGTAATAGGCGCGGGCATCTCCAAATTCGGCAACAGAAACGACGTCAACCTCTCAGAACTAGCCTTCGAAGCCGTCAAACCGTCCCTCGAAGACTCGGGTGTCGACGCAAAAGACATCGATTTCATGGCTCTGGGAACGACGGGCGCCGGAGCATGGTACGAAGAACTGCTGCCCGCCGTCGTCGTGGCTGAGTACTGCGGCTTAACGAAGGCAGGACTAGTCCGCTGCGAAGCAGCCTGTGCAAGCGGAAGTGCAGCTTTTTTCACGGCTTATTCGGCAATCGCCAGCGGCAAAACCGAACTAGCAATAGCGGTTGGCTTGGAGAAGATGAGGCAGATAGACACGTTGACAGCTATGGAGTGGATTGGAAGGGCTGGGTACTATCTGTGGGAGTTCCACAATTTCGGACTAACCTTTCCCGCATACTATGCACTGTACGCGAACGCTCACATGGCACGATACGGAACAACAGAGGAAGACCTAGCGCTGGTAGCAGTTAAGAATCATAAATACGGGGCGATGAACCCCGTTGCACACTTGCAGAACAAGATAACCGTCGACGACGTGCTATCATCCATGGTCATAGCGTCACCGCTAAAGCTCTTCGACTGTTGCCCAGTGACGGACGGTTCAGCCTCTCTGATTCTTGCCTCAGAGGAAAAAGCCAAGGAATTGAAGATTGAAATGCCCGTCTGGGTCGCTGGAATAGGCTACTCTTCAGGAACCGCCAACCTGAGCAAGAGACCCGACTACGTGGGTTTGGAGGCAAGCGTGCTCGCTGCTCAAAGAGTGTACAAGGCAGCTGGGGTCACGCCAGACCAACTCGACTTTGCAGAAGTCCACGACTGCTTCACCATAGCTGAGATAATGGCTTACGAGGACATTGGACTGTGCGGCAAGGGCGAAGGCGCCAAGCTCATTCGCGAGGGACAGACTGAGATTGGCGGCAAGATACCTGTGAACGTTGACGGGGGCTTGAAGGCGAAGGGACACCCCATAGGCACGACGGGGTGCTCGATGATATACGAGTTGACCAAACAACTCAGAGACGAAGCAATCGAAAGGGGCAGACAGGTTCCACTGAAGAATTACGTCGGGCTGGCCCACAACGTAGGCGGAACGGGGCACTACTGCTACGTGACAATATTGAGGAGATGATAGCATGTCTTCTATGCCCTCGATAAAATCCAGAGAAGTGAAAATCGTGCAGAACATACCCGTAAGCAAGACGTTGAAGTTCTGGGAAGGCTTGAAAGAAGGAAAAGTCTACGCAACAAAGTGCACGAAATGCGGAAAACTGCATTTTCCACCCGTCGCCGACTGCTCTGATTGTTTGTCGTCTGATTTGGAGTGGGTTGAGCTCAGCAGAGAGGCAGAAATCGAAACGTTCACGCATGTAGTGGTTAGACCCACGTCTTTTCAGCAGAACAGGCCGTACACGGTGGCTATCGGAAGGCTGAAGGAAGATGTGAAGGTGCTTGCTTGGCTGACTGGGTTTAAGATATCAGAGGTCAAAGTGGGCATGAAAGCCAAGCTGGTTGCAAAAGTCACGCGTGAAGGAGAGCCGTCGTACGAGTTCGTCCCACAGTAGCCGTTCATTTTTCAACTTAATCAACTGCCTTAGCGATTAATCGATGCTGGAAAGGCTCGAACATGTAGAAAAAATTATTACCCAAACGATTGCATTAAGGAGCAGGGCTAGTTATGGCAGTTAAGAAGAGAAAGAAACGAGCGGAGGGACTGAAGAAACCCTGGTTCAAGTTTTGGCCTGAAGGAGTTCCGAAGAGTCTGAAGTACCCTGAAGTTCCGCTTTCTGACCTTCTCAGGAAGACTGTGGAGAAATATCCCGACAACGTGGCGTTGGTATACTTCGGCAAGGAAATCACATACAAGGAGTTGGATTTGGCTGTTGACGGATTCGCGACGGCTCTGGGCGATTTGGGTGTGAAAAAGGGTGACAAGGTTGCCCTTTTCTTACCCAACATGCCTCAATTCGTGATTACGTATCATGGGGCTGTGAGAATCGGGGCGATTACGACAGCCATAAGTCCGCTGTACAAAGAGTGGGAAGTGGAGCATCAGCTGAGCGACTCGGAAGCCGAGACGGCGGTAGTTTTAGACTTGCTCTATCCCATCATGGAGAAGGTCTGGAAGAAGACCCAGCTGAAGAGAGTGATTGTGGCGAGTTTGAAGGAATACATGCCCAAGGCTAAGGCGGTCCTCGGCTCGTTGTTGAAGAAGATTCCGTCACGCAAAGTCGAACACAAGCCAGATGTCTACTTCTTCAAAGAACTCTTGAGCCAACGTGAGGCGAAGCCTCCGAAAGTGGAAATCGACCCCAAAGAAGACTTGGTCGCCCTCCAATACACCGGTGGAACGACGGGAACTGCCAAGGGCGCAATGCTGACCCACATGAACTTGGTTTCGAACGCGGTTATGTGTGCCGCGTGGCTGAGGGGCACGGAGGGAAAGGAGGTTTTCTTGGCGGTGCTACCGCTATTTCACATTTACGGAATGACGACGGGGATGAACGCTCCCATCTACTTGGCGGGGAAGACGGTGCTACTCCCACGGTTCGAGCCCGTGAGCACCTTCCAGGCTATCCAGAAGCACAGGGTGACGGTGTTCTGTGGGGCGCCGACGATGTATTCCATGCTGCTAGCCCATCCAGAGTTGGGTAGGTATGATTGTACGTCTGTTCGTTTCTGCATATCTGGGTCGGCTCCGCTTCCGCCCGAGGTTCAGAAGAAATTCATGGAGGTGACGGGGGGCGTCTTGGTGGAAGGCTACGGGTTGACCGAGTCTTCGCCGGTCACTCACTGCAACCCCTTGGATAGGTCTATGAAGACTGTGAAAGTGGGGTCGATTGGACTGCCTTGGCCTGACACTGATTCGAAGGTCGTTGACTTGGAGACTGGAAGAACGGACCTTAAGCCTGGCGAGGTGGGTGAGGTGGTGGTTAGGGGTCCGCAGGTGATGAGGGGTTACTGGAAGATGCCCGAAGAAGCGGCGGAGGTTCTTCGAGGTGGGTGGCTTTTCACGGGTGACATTGGGAAGATGGACGAAGATGGGTATTTCTACATAACTGACCGAAAGAAAGACTTGATTAAGTATAAGGGTTACAGCGTGTATCCCAGGGAGCTTGAGGATGTTTTGTACGAGTATTCGGCTGTGAAGCTTTGCGGTGTGGTGGGCAAGCCAGACGCGGTTGCGGGGGAGATTCCTAAAGCTTTCATCGTCCTAAAAGAGGGAGCAAAAGCATCGGAGAAGGAAATCATGAGCTATGTTAACGAACGGGTTGCGCCGTACAAGGCTATTAGGGAGGTGGAGTTTCGGGGTGAGTTGCCGATGACTCTGGTGGGTAAGGTTTTGAAGCGGGAGCTTCAGGAAGAGGAGAGGAAGAGGGTGGCAAAAACCTAAGCCAGCGAACGAAAACAAACGTCTTGTCTCCTAGACTATAGGAATTATGTCAGTCATCGATATGTTGATGTAGCACTACTGACGTAGCGCAACCCGAGCTGTTTGGATGTGATTTACTTTTTTGAGATCTCCCATGAAATCCACTCTCAACACCCTTTATTTCTCGTAATTGTCGTCGGGCAGCAAAAAAATCACAAGGATGACAAACAAGTTTTTTGAATTCTCTTTCTGGGATTTTTCCATGGAACATATGCTTCCCTATAAATAAGGTCTAATCATAATGGCTCTGATATATGATGACTCACTGTAGTGAATTTCTATTGATCGAATGTCTTTCACTTTCACTCATCTCTGTGTTTAGGAAACACTTCTCGTTCGTTTTATGTTTCTGCCTTCAATAGCAGAGCGTCTAATGCAGAGGAGGTGAAAAGGCTTGAAAATAATATTACGAAGCATTTTGGTTCTGCTGCTTTCTGTTGTTATGTGTTTATCATGGATCAGCTTCTGGCCCGTAAAGGGAGACCTTGACTTTGACATACTAATTTACGTTGACGAATTACTTTACTATGGCGGAGTCAAGCAGGCTATAGATGCATATGTTGCTGACATTCAAAGCGAGGGATGGAGCAACAAAACCATCTTCTCCCCTAATGCTACTGCAGAGACTCCCGAAGTTGTTAGATATCAAATCAAACTTCGTTGGATGTGGCATCAAATAAAGGGTTGCCTTCTAATAGGAGACTTTCCCAGCGCGATTTGGGAAAATGGAACATCGTACTACACGGACTATTATTACATGGACTTAAATGGGACTTGGACGGATACAGACACCCCACCAAATGGCAAGTACGACAACCATACAGGACATATACGTCCGGAGATTTGGGTTGGGAGACTTATTGCTTCCACGGTTGTAGATCCATATTGGCATAATCCCCTCAACGAAACGCAGCTCTTCATGGACTACTTTGCAAAAAACCATCAATACAGAAGTGCGAGCTCGCGTGCTTCAGTGGCAAAGCAACGAGCCCTGGCTTACGTCGATAATGATCCAGCGATTGTGGTAGGAGACCCATATGTGGAAGATCCAGTTCGAACCTACGACGAACGCTTTGTGAACGATACAGTTGATTGCCTAGAAAAAGCATACAACGATGTAACATTGATCGCCAGTCCGATACTAAACGCGACAAACACAAATGGCACAGACTACAGGGATAGGCTCAGACTTGGGGACAGCTACGAATGGACCTGGGTTTACGGTCATGGTTCGATTTATTCTCATTCTCATAGCTTCGGGAATTACTCATGGCAATGGGACAACCAGAGCCAACGTAACAAATGGATATGGCAGCTCTGGAATGAAGGATGCGCAGATGACTACTACTATCTAGAAATGGCTCCGAAAACCTTCTTCTACATTTTGGGTCCATGCGGAGCCGCAGTATTCTCTGAGGAAAATTGCGTTGCGAATTGTGCCATATTCGGTGAAGGCAAGGGCTTGACAGCGATCGGTATGACAGACGCTATTGGAGGAAGCTTTCCAGCGTCATGGTTCTCCGAAGCTTTCGAACGACTTGGACAACACGAGTGTATTGGAGAAGCCTTTAAGACAATGTACAACTCGATGATAGAAAACCGCACTGGAAACCCAAGTTTACCCGCTAGTGAATACGCGTACAAGAAGATAATACTGCTGGGAGACCCCACAATCAGAGTCAACTCGCCTCCAGATGTTCCATCACAGCCTTCAGGCCCGGAATTTGGGTACCTTGATGTGATGTACGATTATACCACTAGCACTGCGGATCTCAATGGAGATAACGTAACGTATCAATTTGACTGGGGCGACGGCACGACCAACACTACAGAAGCCTTCGAATCCGGGGAAAATGCAAGCCTATCTCACGCTTGGCTGTGTCCAGGAACACACAGCGTTAAAGTTAGGGCCAAGGATAGCTACGACGTTTGGAGCGACTGGTCGGAACCATTTAACGTAACGATAGACGAGAGAATACGGTACATGCAGAACGCCAAATGGGACGCCACGTATTGGAAGCTGTTCTGGAACAACACCGACATATCCACGTACAGAAGCTGGATCAAGCCCGAATACTGCCTGAAGGGATACTTGGGGGTGAAAATCTATGTAGGAACCACGTGCATCTCGGGCGCGAACGTCATTGAAGTCGGATACTGGTACCGTCTCCAATATGGCCTTAAGAACGTGACGTGGGACTGCAGCGAGTACAACGTCACTGGCACCTATATCAAGATAGAAATCTGGTACAAGTTCTCAGGATATAGCTGGACAAACGGAGGCGTAGCATTCAAAACTGAAACCTTTGCTGAAAACACAATCCTGAACGCCACGACATGGACCATTTTCCTCTACGGTACTTATTACACAGAATGGGGACCAACAGGACCCTTGGGACCACCGGGCAACAGATCTTCGATAGAATTCTGCTGGGGATCCTCGAGAGAAGAAAGCCGCATAGAAGACATGAAATTCACCCATGGATAAGGCTGAACGAGTGATAAATATCACATTCCCCTTTTTTTGACATGTAACATGATAGGTCATGAAGGACAAGGTCATTATGTCAGCGAATTCCTTTGACAGAACGATAATAAAAGATTAGCCAATCATTTAACACAAAACGTTTAATTCCTAAGCTTCCATATGAGTATTGAATGTAGTGAATACAATTGAGGAAAGTGTTGAAGATGCCTATTAACCTGTGCCTGTACTTTCTTCTACTGATATCGTTATACAGCTTTAAGATAGTCATTGCAGAGCCAGATGTCATTAGGGTTCCAGCTGACTATCCCACGATCAAGCAGGCTCTAGACGCGGCTACGCCTGGTGACACGATCATTGTTTCTGAGGAGGTGTATGCCGAGGGCGAAATCTGGATAACCAAGTCCAACCTAACCCTGATGACTGAGGGCAACGTGGTAGTTGACGGTAAGGGAGAGGCCCGATGGGTCTTCTACGTTCAAGGAGCGAAAAACGTCACGATAGAAGGCTTTACTGTCAATAATTCAAGTCCGGGGTATCAGTATGCAGGAATTTGTCTCGACCACGCTCACAATTGCACAATTTCGAACAACACTGCGACGAACAATGGATATAACGGAATCTTTCTGTATTATTCAAGCCACAACACCATAGCCGACAACGTTGCAAGCTTCAACGAAGGCTACGGCATAGACTTGCACACCTCGCCCAACAACAACCTAACCAACAACCTCGCGTCCTACAACTTTTACAATGGCCTGTACATCGCAGCCTCATACAACAACACATTAACCCACAACATGGTTACACACAACCACTATTCTGGCATTTCAGTAGTCGACTCCAATGGCAACGTTTTAATCGGAAACGTCGCCATCAACAACACAGGTTCGGGTATATCGCTAGAGGGTAGCGGAGCTAGCATCCTCTCGGGCAACAAAATGACTGGAAACCGGTACAACTTATATGCAGGCGGAGATTTGCGAGGGAACGAAATTGATTCCTCCAACCTTGTCGACGGGAAGCGGGTCTACTACCTCAAGAACCAGCATGACCTCACGATAGACCCTTCTACGTTCGCAGACTTGGGCTATCTCGCCGTGATCAACTCCACGAGGGTGGTCGTGAGCAATGTGACAGTCACAAAGAACGGGGTGGGCGTTCTCTTCGCCTACGTCACAGACTCTACCATAGAGAACGTTAACATCACACGCAATGAGGTCGGCATCGACCTAGTCAGCTCCCACCGCAACGCAGTGAGGGGCTGCGACGTTACAGCAAACACTCTTTGGGGTATCGACTTGGACAGCGCCAACTTCAACGACTTCACCCAAAACACCGTGACACATAACTACATGGGTTTCGTCTTAGGGGGTGACTTCAACCTCTTCTCGGATAACGTTGTGGCAGACTGCGACAACGGCATCTATATGGGCGCACATGCAGACAACAACACTATTCATCGAAACTTCGTCGCGAACAACACCAACGATTGGGGCGGAGGCATCGCCATAATCTCCTCCGACAATACCACCGTAACCGAGAACACGATGGTCAACAACTACTGGGGAGTGTTCCTAGTCGCGTCCACTGGAAACTTCATATACCACAACAACTTCATCGATAACGT
Organism: uncultured Candidatus Bathyarchaeia archaeon; assembly: GCA_964585455.1. GTDB lineage: Archaea > Thermoproteota > Bathyarchaeia > Bathyarchaeales > SOJC01 > CAYGVX01. The sequence goes on from CAZPDY010000024.1 coordinate 8,682, forward strand.
CGGAGCGACGTTTAGCGGCGAATCCCAAAACGCTTGGGACGACGGGTACCCATCGGGCGGCAACTACTGGAGCGACTACAACGGCACAGACGCGTACAGAGGACCATACCAGGACATGGTGGGAAGTGACGGCATCGGCGACACGCCCTTCATTCCAGAGAACATCGCGGTGAACCCAGAGAACATCACAGACAGGTATCCGCTGACGAAGCCCTACGGCGGTCCCCACGACTTGGGAATTTTGGGGTCAGTCTCAAGGAAGACCATAATCGGAGAGGGCTACTACACAACCGTATCGATGAACTTGACCATAATAAACTACGGAATAGAGACAGAGAACTTCAACTTAACAATCCATACAGGCACCGCCGTCCAGAACCAGACTCTATCATTAGCCAGCCGAAACTCCACAACCCTCATCCTCACTTTCGACACAACAGGTCTCGAAATAGGCATCTACTCTCTGGGCGCCTACGCAGAGCCCGTTCAGGGCGAAACCTACATGGCCGACAACAACTGCACCACCCCTATAATCATCACTGTCCCAGGCGACGCGGACGGAGACTTCGGCGTAGACCTATATGACGCAGTGAAGCTCCTTGTCCGCTATGGCAGCGAAGAACCCGACCCGCTCTACGACCCCAACTGCGACATAGATAACGATGGCGAGATTTTCCTCTACGACGCTGTCATACTTCTCACTCACTACGGACAGAAGTATCCCTAGGAAGAAACAAAACCGACAAAGTCGAGAGGTTTACTTTCACTTTTCTCTCCCTCTCCCCCTTGTCACATGTTTCATC
>CAZPDY010000025.1:0-9481 GCA_964585455.1 uncultured Candidatus Bathyarchaeia archaeon
GCTATCTATCATAAGGTTGCTGTTCCCATCGGTGCAGGCTTCGGGTCGAGCGCAGCGGGCGCGTTGAGCACGACGCTTGCTTTGAGCAAAGCCTTGGGCATCAACTTAACGATCTTTCAAGCAGGCAGAATCGCACACGTAGCAGAGATTGAATGTCGAACTGGTCTGGGCACGGTTGGACCCGTATCCCGAGGAGGCTGCGTCGTCACCGTGGAACCTGGGGCGCCCGGTCGCGCAGTCATCGACCGCATACCAACAACGTTAGACAACAGAATAGTGACAGGCTATTACCGACCGATTCTAACAAAAGAAGTCTTGGCGTCTGCTGAGATACGAAGAAGGGTGAATGAGGTTGGAAGGAAAACTGTCGAAAGAATCTTAGCAGACCCTTCGTTAGAGAATTTCATGCGCGCGAGCAGAGACTTCGCCGAAGAGACGGGTTTCACGACGCTGCTGACCGAAAAATTGATGAAATTGGCTGAAAAGACAGGAGCAGTCGGTGCAGCTCAGAACATGGTAGGCGAAGCCGTGCATGCGTTGACAACAGTTGACGACGTTGGAAGGATAGTTGAGGCTTTTAAGAAAGTTCTGCCACCTAAGAACATTCTCGCCTCGAAGATTGATGTTCAGGGCGCGCGTCTACTGAGATGAAACAGTTGAGCAGAACGTTCAAGACCGTGGCTGTTGGGGGAACTTTCGACGAGTTTCATAGAGGTCACCGAGCCCTGCTCAAAGCAGCCTTCGAAGTCGGTGAGAAGGTAATGATCGGGTTGTGCACCGACAGTTTGGTAGAAAAACTGGGAAAGCCCCACGAAATTGCGCCTTTTGCCGTGAGACAGGAAGAGCTCAAGAGCTTCTTGATAAGGCATGGTTGGCTTGAACGGGCTGAAATCGTGCCCCTGTGCGACGCGTATGGTCCCGCGTTGACGAGTGAGCGCATTGAGGCGATTGTGGTGAGTCGAGAAACGGAGGCGAGGGCTCGTGAGATTAACGAGAAACGTAGGGCTAACAGCCTCCCGCTTTTATGCGTCGTCGTCATTGAGATGGTGTTGGCGGAGAACTGCGACCCCATTTCGGCGACTGGGATCCGTCGACTGGAGATCGACCACGAAGGAAGGCTGTTGAAGAAGTTGCGCAAAACGTCAGAATGATTGTGCCAGCGTCTCTTCGGAGTGGTTTTTTGTCGGTGAAAGTTTAATTAGCATGCTGTGGTTTAACTGTGCATCGCTGAGCTTGCTTGAAGGCTTGGTTATGCAGTTTATTCCCATAAATAAGCCCTTAATCGATGAAGAAGAGATTGACGCGGTCGCCAAGGTTTTGAGGAGTGGCGTTCTGACGAGCCGTGCCGAGGGCGGTTCGATGGTGAGGCGGCTTGAAGAATCCTTCGCAGACTTCGTGAAAGCCAAGTATGCTTTTGCGGTGAACAGTGGGACGTCGGCTCTTCATCTGTCGCTCTTAGCCTCGAAAGTGGGACGTGGGAACGAAGTCATCGTGCCCAGTTTCACGTTTGTGTCCACCGCCGAAGTGGTCGTGCTGGTGGGCGCCAAGCCCGTTTTTGTCGACATAGACCCCGACACCTACAACATCGACCCTGAAAAAGTCGAGAAAGCGGTGACTAGGAGGACGAGGACGATTATGCCCGTCGACCTTTTCGGCTTGCCCGCCGACATGAAACCCATCGAAGAAATTGCTGAGGAGCATGGTTTGGTGGTCGTTGAGGATGCGGCGCAGGCTCACGGCGCATGGTATAGTGGGAAGCCTGTTGGGAGCTTCGCAGGTTTGGCTTGTTGGAGTTTCTACGCCAGCAAGAACATGACGACTGGTGAGGGCGGTATGATAACCACGAATAATGATGAGTATGCGGGTAAGCTGCCTTACATGCGTTCGCACGGTGAGGCTCGGGAGTACGTTTCGAGTATGCTTGGGGGGAACTTCCGCATGCCCGAGATGGAAGCAGCGGTGGGCTGCGTTCAGCTTGGGAAGTTGCCGAGGTTTCTGAGGCAGAGGCGGAGGAACGCTGAGAGGCTCGCTGCGGAGCTTCGTGGCGTCGGCGAGCTGCAGTTGCCGACCGTGCCCGAGGGCTGCAGGCATAGTTGGTATCTTTTTACCGTGAGGCTCAAAGGCGCAAGCGTGAAGGAGAGGAATAGGGTTGTGGGCGAGTTGAGGAGGCTTGGCGTCGGAGCCACGGTCTACTATCCCGTGCCCGTTCACTTGATGCCCTTCTATCGAAGGTTCTGCGAGCACCGTCTTCTTCAGACCGAGAGGGCGGCTAGGCAGGTCTTTTCTCTGCCCGTTCATCCTGCTGTGACTGCTAGACAGGTGGATTACATTGCTGCTTCGTTGAAGGAAATCCTCAGCTAACTCGATAGGCGTGGCGCCTCTCTCTGCTCGTGTGCTGGTGCTGAGTCTGCTCAGCCTCACAGAATGAGGTTGACTGTGGCGATTTTGCGAAGCGTTATTAAAACGCTCGACACACGTTTCTTTGAGGGATTTGAGTTGGAAACAGAGGTCGTGAAGAAAGGAACCGATAAAATAAGGTAGGACTAGTGGCATGTGTCGTCGTGGTTGTTGCCCTTGCTTCTTTCAGCGTCTGGGTCTATGCCGACCTACGTGCACAGAGGGATTCGAACGAGGGTTTTCGGCGTCAGCTAGACACGCTGAACACGTATTTTGACAGTTACGTGGCGACTCATAACTACAGCAACTCGGAGTACGAAGACTACGTGGCAAACCATCAGTACACTGATTCTGAGTATGAGGGCTACGTGGCGGGTCACCAGTACACGAACGCGGAGTATGAGGAGGCACGGTTCTTCTTCTACTACACTAAGCCTGACGGGCAGAAGTTTGGGGTCGATGATTTGGATGCTTTCTTGCAGGGTTTGGAGTGGAGCAAGCCCTATCAGGAGGACGTGTTCGACTGCAGCGAGATGGGTGCCGCGCTTGAGCGGATTCTGGAGAATGAAGGGTGGAACGCTGTCATTGTTGTTGGGGGTTCTCCGTTCGGCGGGGCGCCTCATGCTTGGTTGTTGGTCGAGACGAGCGAGGGTGGGTATATGCCTGTTGAGGCTACGACGATTAGGGTGGTGTGGTGGGACGACCCGTATTTTGACGGTTATTTTAGTTATGACGTTGGTTTTGAGACGATTCAAGAGGCGATAGCTAGCAGCGAGAGCGAGTTCGACTGGTGGAACAGCTAACTTCGAATTTTATGTACAAGAATGACGGCAGCGGTATGAGAGCTTATAGATTCTAAGAACCGTATTTCTTTCCATAGTTTACGAGTACGAGCACTGCGTCGTAGAGGTCTATTTCTCCATAGAGTTCTGCAATGTCACAGTGAGGATTGAAGTTCTCATTGCCTAGTTTAGAGCCATAGGCTATCAGGAGCTTTACGGCATCATATAGATCAGCATCCAAGTCATGGTCAACATCGGCTGGGTTCCAATACACATTCATCAAGGGATAGCTGTCAACATCCTCCCAAGGCAATTCGGTATCACCGATTCCATTACCTTCCAAGTCCGTGCCGTTGTAGTTGCTCCAATAGTTGCCTTCACAACCGTTGTCCCAAACACAACTGGATGGGCCAACAAGGTAACGGACTTGCCATCCGTTTTCGATGAAGTTGTTGTGATAGATGATGCTGCCATTCGAGTTATCCCAGAAGTGTATTCCAACATCATTCTTCATAATAGTGTTGCCTGTGATTGTGTTTTCTCTGGAATCTCTAAGGTTGACCCCGTATTGAGTGTTATTTATTGTGTTCTCGGTGATGTAGTTCCAGCTGGAGTCAGTGACGTATATTCCGCCTCCTTCCCACCCGAAGATTAATCCGCTGTTTTGGATTGTGAAGCACTTAATAGTCACGTTGTTGGCGGTTATTTGAACGATAGGTGTGAACATTTCGCCTCCATCGATTATGGTTGTCTCTTGGCATTCTCCAATGAGGGATATTGACTTGCTCACAACAACATGCTCATAATACGTTCCTGATGAAACAGAGATTGCGTGCCCATCCAGAGTTTCAGGGTCATCTATAGCATCCTGAATTGTAGCATAATACAAGCTTGTGTTCAAGTTTCGAATTCGAGGAGACCATGACTTCATGAGTGGATACATGTCTCGGTTTTCCTCATCAAAAACAACAGGTGCATCTCCAATCCCGTCGTTGCCAGTTATGTTCTGATAAGGACCGCTATACAAGTCTGTGCCGCCATATGTTGTCCAGTAGTTCCCTCCTGAGGGATACCCATCATCCCAAGTGTTGTTTACACTATTTGTGTCGATAGACATTTCTGCGCCAAAGTAGGCATTGACGTTGTTATGGAAGAAGGCATTCCAGGAAGACCCCCATAGCTCCACAACACTACTTCCTCCAAAAGACCAATCATAGAGTGAATTCCCCTCGATTACGTTGCTATTGCTTCTGGACAAAGCCATGGCTGGGGATGGAGTCCAAGTAACCATGAAAGTATTGTGGAAAACGTGGTTTAGGTTTGAGGAACGCATCCACAGCGAATACTGGTCAGCGAGCACGCTGTTCTCAGTTATGATGTTGCCGGTTGAATTAACCATGTCTATTCCTACCCAAGGATGAAGGCTCTCCCAATTCTCAGCGACAGTGTTACCGACTATTCTATTTCCAGAACCATTAACAATATACATACCTAATGACGCTGGACCTCTAAAATCGTTGTCTAGAATCCTGCAATTTGATGCTGAGTTCAATAATATGATGGCATGAGGCAGGGCTGGAGGTTCCACCGAGAATTCTATTGAAAATCCTCTAAGTTCAACGTTGTCTGCGTAAATGCGTATCGACTCGGAAGCATAGTCTTGAGAAATAATTGTGGTAGCTTTTTCTTCACCGATTAAGGAGATTGTTTTGTTAATCACTAAAGACTCGTTGTAAGAACCAGGTCTAACTAAAATCGTTTGACCAGGTGTAGCTTCATCGATTGCCTGCTGAATCTGCGGGTAATCATCTGGAACTATTATTGTTCCAGCTCTGACTGGCAGAATTCTGAACGTTAACGGTGACATTCCCATTAGAAGCAGAGTCAAGATAATCAATGAGCCTATTCTTCTCAACTAGTCCCCCAAAAACACTCTGTCTTGCTTCCTATTATCATTTTTGAAAGAATCTTCTATTTGCAACATCAGGCGCATACAAAAAGAAACACATCGTTTTCCTTCTCCAGGTACTGGAGAACGTTAAATAGTGTGGAATGCTGTTCTAATGGGTGGGGGATGATGACGCCGTCCCAGACTAACACACAAAATCGTGGATGAGGACCTCATGACGGGCAGACCCCAAACACTTCTCGAAGGCAAAAAGCATTGAAAAAACAGAGAACACGGGTCAAGTTCTGTCCCAAATGCGGCTCTACAGACCTCAACCCCCTAAGCTTCTACCGCCCCTCAACGTGGAAATGCCTAGACTGCGGCTACGAAGGCATCTTCATAGTCGAAGACAGCAAGCTCGCCCAAAAAATCCGAGAAAGATTCCAAAAAACGGTTGAAGAAGAATAAAAACAATATATGTGACTTTGTAAAGCAACTTACCCGAGGAAAATAGGCTTGGCTTCGTTAAGGGCTCTCGCCCCATCCCTGCCCAGAATCACCATCGCAGCCGCAGTCGGCGCCGCCCTCCACATAGGACAAGGCAACCCCGAAATCGTCGACCAACGAGCAGTCGACTTCTCCAGAGCCGCCCTAAAACAGATGGAAATCGACGGCGAAGTAATCAGCTGCGAAGGACCCAAAGACAACGCCCCAGCCTTCAGCCACAGAGAAAAAGTAGGCTTGGGACGCGGACCCAAAGTCGAATTCGTCGTGGACCCCGTCGACGGCACCACCGCCACTTCGAAGGGAAGAAAAGACGCCATCTCCGCCCTCGCATGCGCACCCAAGGGCTGCTTCCAAGTCCTCCCAGACGATGGCTACTACTTCAAAGTCGCCACAGACCACCACTCGAAGGGCAAGCTTTCCCTCAACATGCCCATCGAAGAAATCGTGCAAACCGTGGCTGACCAGAAGAAGATGCGCCTCGAAAACTTCACGGTCATAATGCTCGAACGCGACAGACACTGCGAAATCCTCGAAAAGCTGAGAAAACTCGGAGTCAGAATCATCCTAATCCAAGACGGAGACATCGCCGCATCCGTCGTCACGTGCATCCCTAACTCGGGCGTCGACCTCCTCCTCGGCGCGGGCGCTGGACCAGAAGCCACCATCGGAGCAACGGCCGTCAAATGCCTCGGAGGAACCATGCTCGTCAAAGTCTGGAAAGACAAAAAAGACGACCCCAAAAGGCTGAAGAGGCTGAGGGCTGAGGGAGTCGACGTCGACAAGACCTACTCTGAGGGGGAGTTAGCCAAGGGCAACCAACTAGTCTTCGCCGCGTCAGGCGTCACGAAAGGCGAACTCCTAGACGGAGTGCGCTTCATCCCCAACGGCGCCATAGTGAGCTCGCTCTGTGTACGGTTGCCGAGCGGAACCTACGAGAAATCGGAGACGATGCTGCGGTTTAAAGGACACCCTGTGTACGAACAACTAACATAAAACCTCGCACCATTTTTCTTCACGGAAAAAAAGAGAAGGGAATTAGGGAAACACTATTTCCCCGATTTCCGCCAAGTCGTCGAGCCAATTCATCTTAACCTTCCAGTCAGACACGGTGTAGAGCACGTCTTTGATGTAGAGCCCGCGTTTAACGTAGTAATCCCAATCGTAAGTCCCAGCTTCCAGGTGAGTCACGCTGCCCTTCAACACGAGACCAGTCAGGGTTATGTCGAACACGAAAAGCCCCTGCTGCACTGAATAGTAGTCGTAGTTGTAGATTGCGACTGGAATCGCCAGCAGGTTCTTGGCATGTGAAAAGAGGAACGCCTTATGGTCTGACAATGCCAGCGACTCTGACCAGTAGCCTTCAAACTTGTACTCGCTCATGTTCTTCGGGGCGCTCACGTTGCTGACGTCGAAGAGCAAAACCCTAACATTTGACGCGTCTATGCCCACACCAATCACATGATTCTCGTCGTAGGGATGCAGATAACGAGTGAACCCTGGAGTCTTCAGGTAGCCCAAGATTTCGGGCTGGCTGGCGTTTGCCACATCTATGACGAAGAACGGGTCCCGACTGACGACTGAGGTTGAGAGGTAGCAGCGGTCTCCCAAGAACCTCGCCGAATCAAGAGTCTCGTTAACTTCAATGTCGAGTAGCTGCCCAACCACATTCAAGTCCATGTCCAATACGAATAGGTTGCTCCGCGGAATGCCGTTCACCCATGTTGCGGTGGCTATTCTGAAGTAGCCGCCATACTCGTCCATCGAGAACTGGTTAAGCTCGTTGCCCAGTACTTGTCCTTTGGCTTCGGCTGTCATGTTGCGTCCCTGAATGTGGATGCGGTAGATTGCCGTGCTGCTGACTGTCGTGTTGAAGTCGTATTCGGGGAACGTTACGTACATGTTGTCCTGCGAGACGTACATGCTGCTCGTCCCGCCTAGCATGAGGGTCATGTAGGTCGGCGCTTCGGTCATGTTCTGCATGTTCATGGCGATGAACGTGGTATACTGGTAGTATTCGTCTGAGCCGTTGTAGTAGTGGATTTCGGAGGGCAACACTTCTTTGACCAGCTGGTTGTTCGAGTAGATTTTTGGAAGGATGACCGTGTCGTAGACTATGTAGGCTGGTTGGCTTACGACGAAGTAGACGTAGTCCCCTATCATTCTGGAGTTGAAGTAGCTGCCCGTCAACACGAGGTCGTCCAGAAACACTGGGTTTGTCCCGTCTTGGATGTCGTAGATTCGAATGAACGTTTTGACATCTATGGTGTAGTATCTGTAGCCGTATGGGTATGGATACGAGGGGATGAAGTACTTGCTTCCCAGCACTGCCAAGCGGTCGCCGCTCACGAAGATGCCTTCGGGGTACAAGTCCCCGAAAGTTATGGTAGCTACTATTTCTGCGGTTTGGGGTGGGTAAGCCTTGATTATGTAGAGGGTGTTGTTGGACAAAACATAGATGTAGTCGCCGTCGGTTTTCACGAAGTCTGCTTCGTCCACACCTGCCACCTGGATGTTCGTGCCCGAGTAGTCGGTGGTTAAGCCGGGTGAGCTGGAAGTAGCTTCGAAGCCCTCGACCATAGTCGGTAATTGGCGGACATCTGCGGGGCTGTAGAAAGCGAAAGGTCCCTGCGTTCTTGAATTCGTGAGCAGAAAGTTTCTCAGTACATCGTAGGATGCGAACGTCGTGAACAGGGCTGAGGGAGGGGTTGGAACGGGCGAGGGTTGGTTTTCAGTTTCCTGGTTGAAGGCGCCGAATTTGTAGGCGAAGGCGGCTGCGAGTGTGACTAAGAGAATGGCGACGACGCCATAGACTAGCGCTTGTTTTTTGATTCTGCTTTCCATAGGCTTTTGCACCAACCAGAACTAGGGGTTTCATCGTATTTTATGCTAAGCATTAGAACATGTTGTACTAGGAGTTAGAATGGTTTTAGGGACCATACTCTGAAGGCTTCGAGCCATAGGATTGTGGTGATTGCTGCTCCGAAGACGAGGAAGAACAGGTTTTCGCGCGAGAAACCCTGCATCAAGACTAGGAGGTAGGTGATGTATGAGGCGGTTGAGAAGATGGCGTAGAAGAAGTATCGGGGGAAGAGGAGTCGTCCGAGTTTGACGAAGTCGCGGAGTACTCCGATTTTTACTTCGCTGGTGAGAAAGTAGTTGCCGCCGACGTCTTGTTTTTGCACGAGTCCTAGTTGGCGGAGTTGTTCGAGGTGATGTTGGGCTACGCTGGGGCTGCTGAAGCGGAGGGCTTTCTGGACTTCGCGTGTGCTCATGGGGCAGCCTTTCTTCAGTAGGAGCCAGTAGACGTCCCAGTCTTTTCCGCGTAGAGAGTATTCGAACTTGGTGCCGTTCTCTGAGCTCAAGAAGCAACCTCTTCCTGTAAGGCTTGGTAACACGTGCTTATAATTCCAATTTTCAGAACAGCACCGAAGAAGGGTGCGCCTACATAGCTGAATGGTGGGGCTGCCCGGATTTGGACCGGGGTCACGAGAGCCCAAGTCTCATAGCCTAGACCAAGCTAGCCGACAGCCCCATTGGATTCGGTAGTCTGGCAACTGGAAATTTTACATTCAACGGTATAAGTCTAACCATATAAAGCCTACAGCATAAGCAGAGCATTCCCATCTGGAAGGAAGAACAAAGTGCTTCTAGGGCAACTGCCTTGCTAAGAGAAAAAAGAGTTTAAGGAAGTAGAGCTTGAAGTTACCTCAACACGTCAACGGAGATGACGGTCCTTTCCTGCATGCGTTCTGAAGCATACTCCACGAGGGCCTTGAACTCTTCATCATTAAGCACATGTTTCGCTCGCGCCAAGATCTCTAGACAGACCTCTTTGAACACCAAGTCGGTTGACCCTGATTTGACGTCATCGATCAGATCCTTACAGGCTTCGAACAAAGTGTTGTTC